>NZ_SSOH01000025.1:0-59406 GCF_029873155.1 Pseudomonas sp. BN515
CTGGTGATTGTGGGTGCGACTGGTTGAAGTCGACAGACCGAAAATTGGCCTGAACCGCAAAAACAGACTGTCACATACCTGATTCGGGGGCGCGTCCTGGACGATCCCCCCACCGAATTGCTTGACGACCATAGAGCGTTGGAACCACCTGATCCCATCCCGAACTCAGCAGTGAAACGACGCATCGCCGATGGTAGTGTGGAGCTTCTCCATGTGAGAGTAGGTCATCGTCAAGCTTCTATCCCAAACCCCCGATACGCCCAGGCGTGTCGGGGGTTTGTCTTTGCGCGCAAGAAAACTCAAGCTCGCGAAATACAACCAAAAGCCCGTAGGCCAGGGCACCGAGCGGGATTAGGATGGCTGGGACTGCAGTACAACAAGAACGGAGAAACCATGTCCCCCTCCCGCAAGCTCCTGGTGCTCTATACCGGGGGCACCATCGGCATGCAGATGACCGACGCAGGCCTCGCACCCGCTTCCGGCTTCGAAGTACGGCTGAGAGCCGAGCAGGCCGCACACCCCGAGCGGCTCGTTCCTGATTGGATATTCCGTGAGCTGTCACCAATCCTCGACAGCGCCAATATGACCCAGGCTAACTGGCTGCAAATGCGGGATGCGATTGTCGAGGGTGTGGAAAAGGAAGGCTGCGATGCCGTCCTGCTCCTGCACGGCACGGATACCCTGGCCTATAGCGCCGCCAGCCTTTCCTTCCTGCTCTTGGGGTTGCCCGTACCGGTGGTACTGACCGGCTCCATGCAGCCAGCAGGCGTCGAAGGTGGCGATGCCTGGCCTAATCTCTTCGGCGCCCTGGAGCGACTTCATACCGGCATCGAGCCTGGTGTGTACCTCTATTTCAATGGCCATCTATTGCCGGGTACACGGGCTGGCAAGCAGAAGAGCGACGCCTTCGACGCCTTCACCGAATCACGGCGCCCGGCACGTGGCATTCGTGCCAGCAGCGTTCCTGACGCCCTCAACTATCGCCACCCCCGTCGTCCGGCGGTATTGGCAGTACAGCCGCTGTATCCAGGCCTAGGCGCGGCCCAGCTGCGCGCAACACTGGAAACGGGCGTCCAGGGCTTGCTGCTGGAATGCTACGGCAGTGGTACCGGCCCATCCGACAATGCCGAGTTGCTTGCTGCCTTGAAGGATGCTCACGCGCGGGGCGTGGTGCTGGCGGCGATCAGCCAATGCCCCGAAGGATCTGTCGAGTTCGACATCTATGCCGCTGGCAGCCTGCTGGCCAGTGCCGGACTGGTTTCCTGCGCCGGGATGACCCGGGAAGCTGCCCTGGGCAAGCTGTTCAGCCTGATCGGGCTTGGGCTTTCCCAGGCTGATGTCGAAAGCTGGCTGGTCCAGGACCTCTGCAGAGAGCTGGCGGGCTGACGCATCTCGCTTCAGTACCCTGCGCTGTTAGTCCCCTCGCCTGAGTCGACGGGCCAGCCACTTGCGTGGCCCGCTGTCTTCACCCGCAGAGTCCTTCCCCGCCACCTGGCAGCTTCTCCCTGGCCTGTCATCGAAGTGTCATGGGCTGCGCGGCACCATTTCCCATCCTTTTTATATGTTCATGGGTGGCCGCAGTAGTCGCCCGCTTGCCAGCCAGACAGGGACTCTCTGCATGAAAGGCGATGCTTCGCTGTTTGCTGCCGTGGATCTCGGCTCCAATGCGTTTCGCATGATGATCGGCCAGCGAGTGCTTCGGGATAAGCGCCTGGTCATCGAGAAGATCAAAACACTCCGCGAACCCGTTCGTCTCACCGAAGGCCTGCAGGACAATGCCCTCGACTCGCGCGTACTGGAGCGTGGCTGGCGGGCCCTGGGGCGATTCGGCAAGCGCCTGCGTGGCTTCGAGGAGGCGCGCGTGCGTGCCGTAGCCACCAGCGCCGTCCGTCAGGCCAGGAATGCTTCGACCTTCCTGGTGGGGGCCGAAGCGCGCCTGGGATTCCCCATCGACGTCATCTCCGGTCAGGAAGAAGCCACGCTTGTCTACGCCGGCATCGCCCATACGATGCCGTGCGAATCCACCACCCGCCTGGTGGTCGATATCGGGGGCGGCTCTACCGAGCTGATCATTGGCCGTGGAAGTCAGCTGATCTTCACCGAAAGCGTTGCCGTGGGAAGCGGCACCTTCGGTAAACGCTACTTCTACGACGGGCGCGTCGACAGCCGATCCCTCCAGATGGCCGAACAGGCGGCCTGCGTGCAGTTGGCGCGTGCAGCCCGGCAGGTGCGCCAGCATGGCTGGCACATCGCGGTTGGCTCCTCCGGCACGGCGCGCATGCTTGCCAAGGTACTCAAGGCCAATGAGCTCAACGACTGCGGTCGTGATGGCATCACCTATACCGGGCTGCTGCGCCTATCGCTGCAACTGCTCGAAGCGGGCCAGGTCAAGCGCCTGAAGCTGGATGGGCTGCAGACACACCGGCTTGGCACGCTCCCGGCCGGACTGGCCGTCATGCTGGCCGCATTCAAGGTATTCGGCATCGAGGAAATGTTCCCCTCCGAGCCGGGATTGCGTTTCGGCCTGCTGCACGGACTGATGCATGGCGGCGCCCGGCATTGCTGAGCGTCCATCCGCACGCGCACGCATGAATCTCGGCATGCTTTCAGGTCCCCAGGACGCCGACCTCCACGGTCTGCTCTATGGCTTCGTATTCCGTCCGGGGGAGTCGGGCCAGGAAGTCGACTCGGCCGAAGCCCTGCGCTGCCTGCACAATCCACGCTCGCCCGATGAGTTCCTCTGGCTGCATCTCAACCTGGCCCATGCGGCGTGCGAGCGCTGGATGAAGGTCAACCTCGACTTGCCGGAATCCTTCTTCGAGACCCTGCGAGAAGGCTCGCGCTCCACACGGATCGAACACGTCGAGGCCGCCCTGCTGGCTGTGGTCAACGACGTGGTCTTCAACTTCGGAATGGTTTCCTCGGACGTGTCCACCCTCTGGGCCTGTGCGCGCAGTCGCCTGCTGGTGAGCGCGCGGCTGCAACCGCTGCACTCGGTGGACAAGCTGCGCTCCTCGGTGAAGAAGGGCGAGCGCTTCAGCTCGCCGATCGAGTTGCCGGTCCACCTGCTGCGCGACCAGGGCGACCTGCTCACCCAGATCGTTCGGGAGGCCGGAATGAACGTCGACCGTATCGAAGACCAGATGCTCTCCCAGCGCCTCGCCGACAACCGCGCCGAGCTGAGTGCCATGCGCCGCGTCCTGGTGCGCCTGCAGCGGCTGCTGGCGTTGGAGCCGGGCTCTCTGTTGCGATTGCTCAACCGGCCTCCCGAATGGCTCCGGGAGCGGGACGTGCAGCAGTTGCGAGCGGCCACCGAGGAGTTCACCTTGATCATCAGCGACCTCACCAGCCTCGGCGAGCGCATCAAGCTCCTGCAGGAAGAGATCGCCGCCAAGCTCAACGAGCAGACCAACCGCACGCTCTTCACCCTGACGATGGTCACCGTGCTCGCCCTGCCGATCAACATCATCGCCGGCTTCTTCGGCATGAACGTCGGCGGCGTTCCCCTGGCGGGTGATCCCCACGGCTTCTGGGTGCTGGTGGCGCTAGTGGCCTCCTTCACGGTACTGGCCGGGCGCTGGGCGTTCCGCAAACGCGGCGACTACTGATCCAGTCAGTTCCCGTAATCCCCGTCGGCATCCTGCCGGGCTTCGGCACCGCTAGCATCCGCGTCCGGGTCTACAGGTAGGTCGCCCCTGCCGGTTCATGACATCGGATTTATCCGAAAACGAAAAAGGCCCCAGGATTTCTCCTGGGGCCTTCTCGTGTATGGCGCTCCGGCGGGATTCGAACGAGCTTTATAAGTCTCTGATATATAATCTATTTATGCCCTGTAGAAGGCGGCGGGATACATGAAGGGATACAAAGTATTGCTGATTCTCGCCCGCTGCTTTCAACTGAGCGACTTCATAGCAGCGGAAAAGTAGACCAAGCGGCTTAGCCTCCATGGAATCGTTCTGCCTCCGCCATCAGTGTCAAATTATGGATGAACTCTTCCGACATTCCAAATTGTTGTGTAAAGCGGTTCAGGTTGCACACATAGATGGTGTATCCACCCTCTGGACTATTTTCAAAATAGAGAAATCCCGCCTTAATTATATTACTGGAGTAGTCATCTAGGTGCGGATGGAAGATTCGATAATTTTTCTTGTCAGTCGGATACTTTTTCTTCGGGTTTGTTTTAATTGCAGGGTCTGCTAATACTTCTCTCTGGCTCTTGTATTCATTGCAGTCTGGGCAAGTGACACAGAGATTTTTGGGCTCAAACATGAACTGGGGGTAGATCGACTTTGGAACAATGTGGTCAACATGCGCTCCTTGAGCGGACCTGGCTGTAACTGGATTAAGGCAGTATGCGCAATTTAGGCGCTGTTCCTTTCTGTAAAAGTCCCTGACCTCGCACCTTATTGCCTCGAGATCAGGGTCGC
Source organism: Pseudomonas sp. BN515 (assembly GCF_029873155.1). Taxonomy (NCBI): domain Bacteria; kingdom Pseudomonadati; phylum Pseudomonadota; class Gammaproteobacteria; order Pseudomonadales; family Pseudomonadaceae; genus Pseudomonas; species Pseudomonas sp. BN515. The sequence continues at coordinate 4,428 of NZ_SSOH01000025.1, forward strand.
TCCATCTTGTGTGGCTAAATTTAGGTTCTCGCTTCACTTCGCCGATCTTTATATTGCTTTGCTCAGTGAATTCAACTGAATTATTAATTGCTGGCATAGTGCTGATACAGCTCGTAGACGGAGTTGATTAGCGCAATGGTAGGGTCGCCGACGCTAAGTTTTTCTCTTAACTCAAGCAGTTTGTTTAATTCGTTTGTTGTTTCTGAGTCGATTGTCTTTCTAGCTCTCAGTTTTGCCATTAGGTTGAAACTAACTCTTGAGATGTACTCGTTCATTAGCCCAGGGGCATCAAATAGCTCTGCAAGTTGAAAATCAGCAGACTTGTTGTTGAAATCTTTTGAGCTGTATAGTCTGTCCTTGCTCAGGGAGTATATGTATGACTCGCAGTTGTCCATTCTGGCGACTATCTGGGGCGAGTGGGTTGCTACAATGAAGTGGCAATAACGATATCCAGAAAATGCCGATGTCAGAAGGCGCATAAATTCCTCTTGCCATCTAGGGTGCAAGCTTATCTCGGGTTCATCTATAAGGATAAGAGAGCCGTCTTCAATGTGCCCTGCTATTCCCAACATCATAACCATTAAGCACTGCTCGCCAGAGCTTGCTCTCTTCAAGTTTAGCTGCCCGTAGTCTTCTTTGTGGAGCCTAAGGTCCATCAGTCTGACTAGGCCAACATCCATTAATATTTGAATTGAATGGACAATATGAGGGTGCGTGCGAGAGCCACTCAAGTAAATTTCGTTTGTTGAAAAGTCAACTTCCAAGACGAGTGCTTTTCGCTGGTCGAAATGGCTGGCAAGATTGCTCATTGCATTTACGGCATTTGATTGGTCTTCCATGTCCAATCTTTGGTATGCATTTAGATATCTCTCGTCCAGGAATATGGCATCTAGTTCTTCGGCGGTGCTAATGCGGGCATAGTTAGGGCTAGGAGGGGCGAAAGCATCGTCGCTAGAATATTTGAAGAAAGCAGGCTTGAAAACAAAACCAACAAATGGCGAGAACGAGAGAGCCTCAAAAACTTCGAGGAAGTTTGCGTTGTTGTTTTGTTTTAATAGTTTGTTGAGCAAGCCCCTGGAGGCTGATGAAATAAGTGATACTGCAGAAGATGCGGAATATGGCCCCTCTCCCCTCATTCCTACGTACCGATAATTGCTAAGTTCAGAACTGCTTTTACTGCGATGGTTAGGGAATTTATCAAATGGGCTTGTTGATACAGCGATGACCATAGGGGGGTATTCGTAATAATTTCTATAGCCGACCCCATCAAAATCAATCATGCGGTAATAGTCTCGAGTAATTTTACTCTTTGCGATTGATGCTAGTAGGCGACTTTTTCCAACTCCGTTTTTTCCAACAACTACGGTATAGCTGTTTTTATCAATAAGCCGGGCGCTTTCTGGTAGCAGGCTAACCATTCGTTGATCGTGTAAAATTTCAGATACTCGCAGCATTAATCGACCTCTAGAGTGACTTTCTATGCGATGTGCTCTTCTGTTCCCGCTCTATTGCTGGAGAGCAAGTTTGGATAATTACTTTGGTTGATTTAGCTATTTGAGGCTAAATTTCCGACTAGCTACCAGTTGCTTTTTTGCGGCGCTGCCGAGTTCGTTGATTATTTTCGGTCGAAAGAAAGTCAACTATGCCTTGCATCCACGCTGGTCGCTCATTTGGGTTGGAAAGTTCAATGTACTTGAGAGCGAATTTGACTTTAAATCCGGCCATGGAAAATAAATCATCAATAATTTTCAGTTCAAGTCGACGTAGGTTAAGCGAAAATGAAGGGGGCATATTTTCATCTTGAGAACTCAGGCCCCCTATAATTTTTATTATCTCGGGCCCATAAATCTCGTCGCCTTGGAAACTCTTGAGTGTTTGAAGAAAGTAACGAGGTATTAGTGTGTCCTCGATTACAGTGGCTGGATGGAAATCGTTATTGTTCGTGTCGATTAACTCGGTTCTCTGAGTTTCTTCGTTGTTTTTTATTCGTTTGATTAGAATTTCTTTTATTGAGTCTTTGGAGTCGAATCTTTCATACTTCTTGTCTGTGTCAAGTAGCAGGAATACTCGCCCACTAATGTCGTCTTTGGCATCACTAAGGGCAAGTTCAAGATAGGTGTGTATTTTTTTTAGGGCGGGACTCCCACCAACAGCAACGATTAGATAGCCTTGACCTTTCAAGTAATGGTCAAGGTAGATTTTATCTGCGGACCCTTCACAGATAATCCATCTGTAACTTGCGGCCGTTATTGATGCCACGATGGATTGGACGAGGTCATTAACCCCTTTCAGTTCTAACTCTGCTGGCAGTCGACCACTGGTTACCTTTCTGAGCTTTTTTATGTCCTCTCGGAAGCACCTGAGGTCTATCAGAACTGGCTCACCCTCTATTTTAGGGCAGTAAACTGCGACTCCGCTCGATAAGATTGGCATGAACCCATACCAATGCGTGGTGACGAGCACCTGGACGCCACTCTCAGAAACGTCTCTAAGTTTCTCAAACTGATTGAAACATGCAGAAACATGCAAGGATAATTCGGGTTCATCAATAGCAAGAATTAACTGCTGACTCGTAGATGCAGTGGAAGAGGTTAGAAAGGCTTGTGCAACATCGATTAATGCCTGTCGCTTTTCGCCGGAGCTGAGATCGGCTGCTGGAACCGTGTTGTCTTTGCCGGTTTTCTTATTTAATACCTTTGATCCAAAGTAGGACTCGATAATCGTCTCGGTGAAATGGGTTAAGTTCACTAAGCTCTGCTTCAATGCCGGCTTACGGTACTCGTAATGGACAAGTCGCTCAGATAAGCTGTCAAGAAACTCTCCTAGCTTAGTGTTGATATCTGCGATAACGCTTTTGTCTATTAGCCCACGGACGATTTGGTCTATCTTTTGTCCCAACAAGGCTTGCATGGTTCTACTTTCAAGCTTGGTGTGCTCTCTAAAGTCAAGTTCCGACGGGAGGTATATGTAATTGTAGTAGGCTTGGACGCTTCTCTGGAGTTCTATTATCGCGTCCTGATACGTGGAGTAGTTTTGTAGTGCGGCACAGTCAGGTAGCGTTTCAAATATTGAAAAGTAGCTTGTTGGAGCTGCGGTTCTGTTGGATTTCAATATGCCGAATGGAAATAGATAGTGAGTGCTCTCATTGATTCCTGAACTGGAAAGCTCACCCCTTTGCTGGAAGAAGAGTTCCGCGTGAATCTTAACTGATGGGTTGAAGTCGGCTATTTTTGATTTCCATGTCATTTCACTGAGCTTGTTTATTAGCCAGTCATGACTGAGAGCGGGGAGGCGTGACTTTTCTATTAGCAGAATGGGGCATATAAATGGTTCTCGCTCTTGAAATCCCTTCGAAAGAGTGTGATTAAAGTTCCAGTCGGCACTATTGAAGTAGCTGTTGAGTGCCTCGAGTACCGAACTCTTCCCTGCTCCATTTTCTCCCACTAAGGCGCTAAAGGTTCTGCCATTTGAAAGAGCAATGTAATTAATGCCTTGGTAAGTTTTGAAATTTCTAAGTAGCAAGCTAAAAATCATAGTGCGTCCCTGCGGAATAAGTTCCTAAAGCCCGCTCAAGCCTTCTTGAGCAAGGTGGCCAAATGGTGGCAATTTGGTTCCACAACAATGGAGCATGTCAAGCACAGCTTCCCCGCGTACTGTGCAGAGATTTGCAGGGAAGGAGCCTTCGTAAATCCGTGGCCAACAGGCGCACCAAGGCCGGCTCAGGGGCTCTTGCAGGCATGCAGAAAAATCACCCTATCTAGCCCGCAGGCGTGGTGGGGGGACGACAGCGCGCGCCAGGAGATGGCGGCGGTGGCCGGGGTGGCTGCTCGCCAAGGGGACAGCTAGCGCCCCAAGTCGCTCCAGGGCGCACAAGAAAGCCGCCCGAGGGCGGCTTGATGGGGAAAGGGTAGGGGGCGGGTTACTCGGCGCTTACCGGCTGTTTCCGAGCGCTTAGCAGGGCCTCCAGTTCTTGGCGGCGGTTCTTGCGGTTCATGGGTCTGCCGATCTGTTCCTCCGGCAGCTCATATTCACTCAATGCTTCCGGTTCCAGTTGCTGCCAGATCGGGTCGTCCTGGTGCTCAACAGGATCGGCCGTGGCTTTCTGTACCAGGTCATTGAGTGCCTGGCCCTGGCGCAGTTGGAGTGCTTCGCGGATCTGCTTTTGCGTCGCCGCTTGGCCATCTGGTTCATAGGCAGGGTGCTTGGCCAGCTCGCGACTTATGGTGGGCCGGTAGCGGGCGAGGGCTCTGATGAAGGCCTGGCCTTCGGGCAGGGAGAGCAGGGCGGTGGCGGTGCTGTCCAGGCAGTGGCGCGCGTACAGGTCATGGACACTTTCCCGGCGTTGATCGACGCACAGGAATGCCTCCGCTGTGTCCAACTGCATCAGACCGAACTCCGGCTCAAGCTCCGCCACCAGGTGGCCGTACTCCTCGGCAAGCTCACGGGCATCCAGCTCTTCCCGCTTCAGGTCACGGATCTCCTTGCTCAGCTCGCCATCGGCGGCGCGGAACTTGGCGCGCCAGGTGGAGCCGGCCAGTTCCGATTGGGCCTTGGCAGCAGCCTCGGTCTTACGGTGTTTCTCCAGGCGCTCGCCAAGGACCTTCAACCGGTCGCGCAGGATCCAGTAACTGGCCTTGGCTTCCTGGTGGCGTTCCAGGGCGTCACGGATGGCTTCAGGTAGTGCAGAGGTGTGGTCGGTCATTTCTGATCTCCAGGGTAAATGGCCGAGGTTGCCGGCCAGGGAAAGGTGCTCGAGGAGGCGGAAGTGCCCCTCGAGCAGAAGGCTTGCCAGAGGTGGCGTGGAACGAGAGTCGAGAGTTGTGTCAATAAAAATCTCTCACACCCCCCTTGTTCACACGTCTGATTTCGAAATCGGTGGGAACGTGGCCCGAGGGGAACAACCCAGTAACCATGCGGGTTTCAGAGGTGCGTTTTGTTCCCGGCGTTTTTTTGGTGGGAACAGACAAGGCAAACTGGCTATTAAATGAACAGAGTTGTGTTCCCACGTTCCCACTCATCTCTAATAGGTGGGAACAGCTGTAAGCCCCGCCGTTGCTGGCTTGTTCCCCTGTTCCCACGTTCCCAGTGAATTTCCATCTAACTGGCAGGCGTGCTTTGCACCTTGTCATTGACTTTCTCCCTCCTTCTCCAATCGCTCGGGGTCGACGACGTAGAAACGGGAACTGCCTCCTCCTGGCAGGCGGTACTTTTTCGAGCGGCGGCCGCCCTTGGCATCTCCATCCGTTTTGGCCAGCGCTTTCGCTGTCATCAGTGCGCGCACAACTCGCTCAGCACCAAACCCTGGCGCCGCCTGTGCCAGTGCCGGCGAGTTGAACAGGAACAGGCGCCGGTCGAACTCCAGCTCGAAGTAGCCGGCCCGCTCGCGCACGGTGTTATCGGCGACTTGGGCGTGGATGCTGGAGAAGCGGCTGTCGCCGTGCAGGGCGATGAAGTCGGCGATGCCGCGCAGGATCTGCCGATCCTCCGCGTTGCCGTCGCCCATCCTGGCGAGCCATTCGTTGAACAGCTGGCGGCGCGCTTGCTCGGCTGTGCCGGCGGGCCAGTCCAGGAGCTGCTGAGAGATGGCCATCTCCCCGGCGAGCGCCATGATGGCGAAGCGGTCGGCCACGCGGCCGGCCTGCGAACTCTCGGTGTGGAAGCGCTCCCGCACTTGTTGGAAGGCAGCCAACAGGGCGTCCCGTTCTGGCTGCTCCACCAGCTGCTCGACGAAGCTCGGGCCGAGGTGGCCGTAGTGCTGAACCACTGTGTCGCTGAGCACGCGGTGGAACTCCTGGCCGGTCATGCCATGCACCTCATCGAAGGCGCGGAAGGGGCGGGTGCCGGCGTTCACGTCCACTAGGCGTAGCTCGGCGCCGGCGTGGGCGCTGTTGCCGCTGATGGCGGCGTGCTCGGACAGCGAGCGCTCGCCACTGGACAGAGCCAGCACGCGCCAGGTGAGCTTGGCGCGGCCTTCGCGCTCGCGGGTCATGGTGCCTTTGCCCATGCCGTTGGCGATGGCGTAGGCCATCTCCTGGACGCGCTTGGGGTCGGCGCGCTTGATCTCGTCCAGGATCAGCACCGTGTCGTTGCGCGAGGCGGCCTCGATCTCCACACCACCTTTGGACACGTCCCAGGACGCCGCGAAGGTGCCCGGGTTGCCCCACACCGAAGCGGCCACCAGCTGCGCCAGTGACTTGCCGCTGGAAGAGTCGCCCACCAGGTGCACGCCGCCACCGTTCACGCCCACCTTGGCCAGCAATGGCCCGGCCAGGGCGCAGCACACGGCGAGGATCAGCACCGGGTTGCCGAGGCAGTAGCGGCCCACCTCGGCGCGCCAGCCGTCCAGGGTGCCGCGACTGGTGAACAGGTTCACCGCGCGACCGGAGTCCTGGAAGCGCACGTTGTCGCCGCCAATCACCCGCGACGGCAGCACGAACGCCCCGGATTCATGCCAGCCCGGGCGGGTGGTGGTAGCGATCACCAGGTCGGGTGAATGCTGGCTCGCCAGATAGGGCGCCACATAGCGCCGCTGCTGGTATTCGATGGTCAGGCCCTGGCGCATCAGCGCCTTGAGCACTTCATCCGCCTTGCCGGCCAGCGCCTCCATGGGCATTGCCCACTCAATGCGTCGGCCGCGGTAGTGGAAGCTCAGCAGGCGGCCGATGCTGCCGTCCTCGCTGTTCACCGTCTCCGCCTCGATGTGCAGCGGGGCGCAGATCCAGTGGTCCACCGGAATCGTCTTGTCATCAGGGCCGCTCTGCCGCGCGCCGTGGTACCAGGTGCCGGCGCGATAGTGCTTGCCCTCGCGGTGGGTGTCCTGGTCGTACACGGCAAAGCAGGGCCGCTCGATCTTCTCGGGCGTGGGTTCAGAGGGCTCGCCCACCAGACTCAGATGAGGCTTGTGGTCCTGGTCCTTCATGGTCAGTGCTCCTTGTACTTGCGCGTCTGCCAGAGGTGCAGGTCGTTGAAGTCGGAAAGCTCGAGCGGGGCATCGGCCGGCCACTTCGGGTAGACCACCAGCGCCTCAGCGGCGAGCGCCGCGCGGTTGGCGGCAACGCGGCCCGGGTTGCCCTTGCTCTGGCGGTCGTCGTCGCCGGCAATCACCAGCTCGACGTCTGCGCCGTGCTGCGCACGCATGGCGATGGCCACCGCCTTGAGGTTGCCGGCGTTCATGGCACACACCACCGGGCAGCCGGTGTGGGCGTGCAGCGTGGCGCCCGTGGCCCAGCCTTCGCAGACGAACAAGCGGCCGGGGCCTTCGACTCGGCCCAGCGGCGAATAGGCGCCCTTCACGCGGCCGCCACTGAGGAAGCGCTTGTCGCCCTGGCTGTCGATGAATTGCAGATTCACCAGATGGCCATCCAAGCACAGAGGAACCAGCAAGCGGCCGCCGCGCAGTTGGCGCAGGTTGTAGGGCACTACATCCTTGGCTTGTAGGTAGGGATGGTGACGGTCAGCTGGCCGCGCCATCTCCCAGAGCCGCGAGGCTTCTGCGGCAACGGTCCGGTGACGCTGCTCCAGACGTTCCCGCTGCTCGCGCTGATAGGCCTCGCGGGCCAACCGATCGGCGTCGCTTTCCTGGGGCAGGGCCATGGCGTTGCCAGCAGAGCCAAACACGCCCAGGGCGAGGCGCTGGTCGATGGCTTGCGCGGCTTCCAGTTGGCCGCTGCCCTGCAGGTAGGCCAGCAACGACACGAGATCGCTGCCGTGGGCGCTGTCATCGGCAAAGTCGTTCCAGCGGCCACTGTCCAGGGACACGCCGAAGGAACCGGCGCGCCGGTCCCCTCGTACGGTGTTGCGCGCTACCCATTCGCGGCCTTGGCGAGTGCCTTCCGGTAGCCACTCCGGCAACAGTGTGTCGGCGGTGCGCAGGGCGTGCTCGGCCACGAGGCGAATCAGCTCCGGGATGCTTGGCTTCGTCATGGCTCACCTCCATCGCGCAAGGCAGCTTTGCGAGCGGCCTGGAACAGATCACTGGCGTCTTCCAGCAGCACGTAGGCGGCGTCGGCCACACGGCTAACGTCCTTGCCATCAGCGTGCGTGATCACCATGGACGACAGGCTCCAGAGCAGATCCCGGGCAGTGCTCAGGCGTTGTTCAGCGGCCTCCTGGAGCTCGAGGTAGGGGCGGGCAGCATCGATGAGCAGCACCGGCGCATTGGGGGCGTTAGTGGTGAGGGGCACGAGCTTAGTCATGGCGTTCTTCCTCCAGCAGCAGGCAGTGCAGGGCGACCAGGGGCACACCGTCGATGTGCTGTGCGCCGTGTTGGCGAGCATCGGCCACGGCGGCACGCAGCTCGGCCTTGGCTTCGGGGTTGTCGTTGAGGATCTCGATGGCGTCCATGACGCGCTCGAGGGCAGGGCGGGGCGCACCTTCACCAGGTGCCCAGTTCTGGAAGGCGCCGATCAGTTGGGCGAGAGCAGGAATGACGTCAGACATGACTCACCTCCCTGGCCAGCGATTGGCTTGAGACAAGGGGGTGTGAGAAGGGATGGCGGGATGAGTGAGGGCTAGACATGGCGCACCTCCTCGGCAACCTGCTCGGCGGCAGCGAGGCGGGCGAGATGCATGTGGTGGTTGTAGCGGGCGAGACGGGTGGAAAGGCTGGAGTTTGCGCGGAGTGCAGCGAAGGCCATGGCCCGGTGTGCGAGTGCGCGGGTGAAGCGTGGGGACGGATTGAGGGCGTGCAGAAGACGCATGGTGAGGCTCCAAGTTCGTAAATGGAGCTGCCACCAATCGTCGCCAAACGATTTAGGGTGGCAGCTGTGCGCAGGTTGGCGAACCGGAGAACTTGGAATCCGGCAGACCCGAAGGTCTCCCACGCACAGCTGCCATAGCACGACACTGCGGGCACAAAAAAAGCGCCTGCAATGGGGTATGGGCGCTCGTGCGCCAAGTTCTCAGATGGGTCGCCAAACCCACTCGCGGATTTTGCCGCGAGGTCGGGAATATAGGTCTGCTGGCCCGAGCTTGGCAAGGCTCCGGCGAGCTGTTGCAGGTTGTCAGAACATTCCGATGCCAGCGGGTGAAGCGCGCCAACAGGGGCGAAAGCCCTGGCCGTCGTGATAGGTTGCGGCCCGCGAGTTCTGCGGTAATTGGCCCTGGCAGCGTTGGCGCGCTTGCCGGGGCTTTGTCTTTTCTGAGGCATGAGAATCCCCTGGCCGCCCGGCGCGAGGCCGGGCAGCGGTTAGGCATTGAGTGGGCGGGTTAGCAGTCGGTGAGGATCTGGCCTTGCTGGCTCAGGAACTGGCGGCCGCCAGGCGGCGTCGGCGACTTCAGGCGACCGGGTGTGGCGCCCAGCTCCAGGGTGGCTGAGATGCGCCCTGAGCTGGAGTCGCGGAAAGCTTCTTTCCCCGGCTTGCGAGCGGCCTCGAGCATGACGGCCTCCAGAGCGGCGAAGTCTTCCAGGGTGAAGCGGATCGACTGGCCGTTGATGTTGAGGGTGTAGTGGTTCATGGCTGGATCTCCTGAGTGAGTCGAGAAGTGCGAGCCCCCCGCATCGCGCTTGCTCGGTTGCGTTCTGCCAGGCGGTCGGAGATCCACTGATCGACCTCCGCCTCCAGCCAGGCCACGCTGTTTCGCCCAATGGGCACCGGCTCCGGGAAGGTGCCGGCACGGATCTCTGCGTAGATCGCCGCGCGGCTCTTGCCCGTCTTCAACTCCACCTCACGCCGGCGCAGCAGGCGGTTGCCCAATTGCAGGCCTTGGTGCGGCTGAAAGGTTGCTGCTCGGCCCCGGCTCATCGGCATTCCCCCCGCGCCTCGATGCGCCCCTGAATCCACGCCTGCACCTCACTCAGCACGAAGGCAACCGGCGCGTTGCGAGCCTTGCTATCGCTGAGCTTTACGGGCTTGGGGAAGGTGGGGTCGCGCTTGAGCATCTTGTAAACGGTGGGTCGAGCCAGGCCGGTAAGCGACATCAATTCGGGCATGCGCACCAGGGCAAGCAGCGGCGAGGGCGTTTGCGGCTGGCCGCTCATAGCTCAACACCCTGCGGCCTTGGCAGACCCTTAAATTCAGGCGCCTGGTTCTCCATCTCACTTGGCAAGCCTTGTTGCTCGAGCACGCCACGGCGGAGCGCACTGGGTGCAAAGGGCAGAGTTATCGCTGGATTCGGCCGGCTTGGCGGACTCAGTCGGTGTGTGATCTCGTCCACCCCCGTGAAGGTCGCGCCGCACACCGCGTTGTGGCAGACGAGGTAGGTGGTGGACATGAGCAGGTGCTTGCTCTCGGAGCTGCGCTTGACCAGCGACGCTCCGCAGTCAGGGCAGCGTCGTTTGAAGATCCTGGTCGTGGGTTGGCGTTGGTCGAGTGGCTCGGTCATGAGCTGTGGGCCTCCGTTTTCTGGACGGCCCAAGCATCGTCAGGACTGGTGAGGAATGGAACGAGAGCGGGTTGTAGGAGGCGTTGCTACAAGGATTCCTTGGTGGCATGGTCTAGGTCCATGGCCCTGATGGAACGATGGGACGTGGACATCAAGGGGAGTTCGCTCGACAGGGCGTCAGATTCTCAGCTCGTGTTTTCACCGGCCTGATAGACTTTCTTGATGATTCAAAAAGCAGAAAACCGAATGGATGTCGGCATGCACCAAGATGTAGAGCGCGCCCGAATACTCGCCCGAGCACTCAGTCGACCCATATTCACTTCTTTGGCGAAAGGTGAAGAGCCCAAACGTGTGTTCAAGAGCCTGGTCGCGGCAGGTGTGACCACGGATTTTCGGACAGTCGGTGAGCTTTTTTCGGGGGCATATAAGGCTCTTCGTTCGACCTATCGAAATGAATATGTTTATAAGTCTGCGATAGCGAATCGAATAGTTTTCGGTCGCCACAGCCCAAGAACTACAGCGCTGTCGGTGGAGTTGCCGGTTGGTCGATCAATAGTCGATGTTGCTGTCTTTAATGGTACATCCACTGCGTACGAAATAAAGACTGAGTTTGACTCTCCTCGTAGATTGGTTACTCAAACTCCTGACTATCTGAAAGCGTTCGATCGGGTTTACGTTGTGACCCATCCTGACTTGGCGCAACGGTATGCTAGTTCATGCGATGAACGAGTTGGGGTTTTGTCACTGGACTCTCGTGACAGACTTAAGACTGTACGTGAGGCGGCGCGGAACATAGAGAATGTTGATCCGCGCGCTGTGTTTAGAATGCTCCGCCGGGACGAGTATGTTTCGGCTTTAGAAAAGAAGTTCGGCGTGAAAATAGATCTGCCGAATGGTTTGATTGCCAGCCATTGCGAAGAAGTTTTCTCAGAGCTTAATTATGATTTTGCTCATTATGCGTTTCTGTCAGCAATGAGAAAACGAACGATAAACGAAGAAGTTGTCGGCTTTCTAAGCGCCTTGCCAGAATGCTTGCGCGTTTTAGGATACTCATCTCCTTTGTCAAAGCCTCAGCGGCAACGAGCCTTAGCAGCATTGGAGATGCCTTGTAATTAACTTGGTCAACCAGGGAAGGATGTAATGTATAGCCCCTATTTGTACGCTCGTGCATCAGAACTGCTTGCTTTGAGGAATTTGCTTAAGAACGATGTCGACTTGTCCGCGCTCCTACCAATACTGGAACCGGTGGTTGCCAACGTCTCCAGTCTGCTCCGCTGTATGGACGAGTTTGGGAAGGCGGAGCGGCCGTTAATCATTGTCGTTAATCCGCTTCAGAATGAGTTTCACGATAATGTCGGAGCGCAGCAGCAATTCCGCGCTGATCTGGACGGGGTTTTCGCTAAATACCCGTCCTTGATTCCGGGTTACCTTGTTGGGCCGCATTCGACGAAAGCAAAAATAGAAAATTTCTGCGAAAAGTATGCAGGTCGTGCTTTGGCATTGCTCTACAGCAGCACTCCTCTAGATGATGCCGAATTCAAGTCAGTTATCTCTAATGCAAGAGTTGCGTATCATGCGGTTCTGAATGAGCGAATAGCTGCTGCTCAAGTGGCTATGCTGCCAAAAGAAAAGCTTATTGATGTTCGTGATGAGTTTAATAAGCTGCCTCGTAATGCTGACTATGATGGCGCTGAATTCTTCACGGATCGTCATAAGAATATTGGTAAGTCGTTTGCTGTCATAGGTGACTACACCATTACCGGGCGAGTCCTTGAAGTTGGCGGCGGCAAACCAGGTGCTATTGCTATCCACGCTACTTACAAAAATCAGAAGACTGCTGATGTGTGGGTGGAGCATTTCGTTTCCGATGATCGTGATCGGGATATAGGTGATGCGGCCTCAAAATTTCTTCAGGCGGCTCGGAAGCTCGTCGGCCAAGCGAAGAAAAGACCACGAGAGTTTGGGAGCGATGCTGCGTTGGACATGTACGCCGAGCACGTTGAGAACGGGACGTTCTCGGGCCTTCCGAAAAACAAGGAATACCAGCTCTATCATCACATCTGCCTGATGCTCTCGGTCGTCACCGGCAAGCTTTGAGGTCCGCGTGAGGCGGGGGCAACCCCGCCTTCGGCTATACCATTCCCCCCTTGAAATCACCCTGAACGACGTTTCCGCGTTCGAGCTCATCAAGATAATCTGCATACCACTGCATCATTGTCTTGCGCTGCTCCAGGTATATCGCCTTGTTGTAAACACCCGACACACCTTCCTCAACATGTGCGAGTTGGGCCTCCACATGTTCCCGAGGAAAGCCGTGCTCACGTAGCGTCGTCGACGCGATGTGTCGAAATCCGTGTCCGGTTTGGCGACCTTCATACCCCATCCGACGTAGCGCCATATTGAAGGCCATATTGCTACGTGGCTTCTTGCGATCGCTCCGGCCGGGGAAGAGAAGAGGGTAGCGCCCGGACATCACATGCAACTGTTTGAGCGCATCCAGCGCCTGGCGAGAAAGCGGTACCAGGTGATCGCGGCGCTTCTTCATTCTCGATGCCGGGATGCTCCAAAGAGCTTTGCGGAAATCAATCTCCTCCCATGGGGCCTCACGCAACTCGCTTGGCCGGACGCCTGTCAGCATCAGGAGACGAAGGCCGAGTCGTACGTCCTGGGCGTGAGGATAGGCACTAATGGCGCGCAGAAGTTCTGGCAGCTCCCGGGCCGTGACGTGTGCGTAGTTCTCCGCAGGTTTGGTCTGCAGAAAGCGATTGAGGCCTTCGAGCGGATTGTGAATGGCGCGGCCGGTGACGCGGGCGAGGTCGTAGATTTCCTTGCAAGAGCGACGCACACGGCTCATCTGCTCAATGATGCCCTTCTGCTCCATACCTCGGAGGAACTCCATCCACTCGATGGGCAGGATCTGCGCAAACGGGCGCTTGCCGAAGACGGGGAAGACATGAAGCTCCAGGGCGCCGACTGTGCGGACAGTAGTGTTCTCTGCCCAACCGGGTGTTCGGATCTTTATCCACTCTCTGGCCAGTTTCTCGAACGTATTGGTTGCCGCCTCGAGTTCGGCTGCCTGTTGCTCCCTCTTTATTAATAGAGGGTCGTTGCCGTGGGAGATTTCCTTCCGCAGTTCGGCTGCTTTCTTCCTAGCCAGCGCAGGGCTGATGGCGGGGTATCCGCCCAGACCCAGCCAGCTCCATTTCCCAGCCTGATTCTTGTAACGCAGCTGCCAGGACTTCTGGCCTTCTGGTTTCACCCGCAGGTAGAGGCCATTGCCGTCATGCTCGCGGTACTCCCGCGCCTCAGGCTCCAGGCCAGCTACAGCCGTGTCGCTGAGCGGCCTGCGCTTGATTTCTGATCGTTTCACACGCTTGTATCCCTTCAGTTCGATTTATCCCCAGGGGTACACAAGGGGATACACCAAGACCGAGTATAGGGAGACACAACGGGAGACAACCAGAAACGACAAAGCCCGCACTAGGCGGGCTTTTCCGATCGTTTCGTAGGCATCTGGAGACAACTAGAAACTATGCAATGGCGCATCCGGCGGGATTCGAACCCACGACCCCTGCCTTCGGAGGGCAGTACTCTATCCAGCTGAGCTACGGATGCTTATGGGGGCGCAATAATACCGATGTCAGGGCTTGGCGTCCATGCGGGTTCCTTTGTTCGTGATGTTGAACGATGGTCCAGCATCTGGTCATCTTTGATCAGGATTTCGACAAACAGTAACGACTTTTTGTTGATTTTATCGAACGGGCTATTGCCCTCAGGTTTTCGGCACCCTAGGATTCCGTTTGAGATTTCAAACGCCCCCTCGCCTTACCAGAAGCCGGGCCGTTCCAATCACTCCGTCCTGGCCAATCCCGCATTGGCTGAAGAACAACAACCTGCCCCGGGGCCCGTGCAGCGCCGGTGTGAAGGAGACAGAGATGCAATTGAAAGACGCCAAGCTGTTCCGCCAGCAAGCCTATATCGACGGCACCTGGCTGGACGCCGACAGTGGCCAGACCATCAAGGTCAACAACCCGGCCACTGGCGAAATCATCGGCAGCGTGCCGAAGATGGGCACCGCCGAGACTCGCCGCGCCATCGAGGCTGCCGAGCGTGCTCTGCCGGCCTGGCGTGCGCTGACCGCCAAGGAACGCGCCAACAAGCTGCGTCGCTGGTTCGAACTGATGATGGAGAACCAGGACGACCTCGGCCGCCTGATGACCATCGAGCAGGGCAAGCCGCTGGCCGAAGCCAAGGGCGAGATCGCCTACGCCGCTTCCTTCATCGAGTGGTTCGCCGAAGAAGCCAAGCGCGTATACGGTGACGTGATCCCCGGCCACCAGCCCGACAAGCGCCTGATCGTGATCAAGCAGCCCATCGGCGTGACCGCTGCCATCACCCCGTGGAACTTCCCGTCCGCGATGATCACCCGCAAGGCCGGCCCGGCTCTGGCCGCCGGTTGCACCATGGTGATCAAGCCCGCTTCCCAGACCCCGTTCTCCGCCCTGGCCCTGGTCGAACTGGCCGAGCGCGCCGGCATCCCGAAAGGCGTCCTGAGCGTGGTCACCGGCAGCGCTGGCGAAGTCGGCGGTGAGCTGACCAGCAACCCGGTCGTTCGCAAGCTGTCCTTCACCGGTTCCACCGAGATCGGTCGCCAGCTGATGGCCGAATGCGCCAAGGACATCAAGAAGGTGTCCCTGGAGCTGGGCGGCAACGCACCCTTCATCGTTTTCGATGACGCGGACCTCGACGCCGCCGTAGAAGGCGCGCTGATCTCCAAGTACCGCAACAACGGCCAGACCTGCGTTTGCGCCAACCGCCTGTACGTGCAGGACGGCATCTACGACGCCTTCGCCGAGAAGCTGAAGGCCGCCGTGGCCAAGCTGAAGATCGGTAATGGCCTGGAAGACGGCACCACCACCGGCCCGCTGATCGACGAGAAGGCGGTGGCCAAGGTCCAGGAGCACATCGCCGACGCCGTTTCCAAGGGCGCCAAGCTGCTCGCCGGTGGCAAGCCGCACAGCCTGGGTGGCACCTTCTTCGAGCCGACCATCCTGGTCGACGTACCGAAGAACGCCGCCGTGGCCAAGGAAGAAACCTTCGGCCCGCTGGCTCCGCTGTTCCGCTTCAAGGACGAGGCCGATGTCATCGCCATGGCGAACGACACCGAGTTCGGCCTGGCTTCCTATTTCTACGCCCGTGACCTGGGCCGCGTGTTCCGCGTGGCCGAGGCGCTGGAGTACGGCATGGTGGGTATCAACACCGGCCTGATCTCCAACGAAGTGGCGCCCTTCGGCGGTGTGAAGGCCTCTGGCCTGGGCCGCGAAGGTTCCAAATACGGCATCGAGGACTACCTGGAGATCAAGTATCTCTGCCTCGGCGGTATCTGATCCAAAGACGGGGCAAGGCGCGAAAGAGCGCGCGGCGCCCCAGCTCCACCCATGAAGAAACGGGCCTCCGGCAAGCCTTCGCAGTCGATCATCGTATGCTGCGACGGCCCCTACCGGGGGCATTCATCCTTGAGACTGAGCCGCCCGATGAGCGGCCGTGAGGAACTTATGAGCAAGAACGAATCCCTGCTGAAACGCCGTGCCGCAGCCGTTGCCCGCGGTGTCAGCCAGATCCACCCGATCGTCGCCGAGCGCGCCGAGAACGCCACCGTTTGGGACGTCGACGGCCGCGAGTACATCGACTTCGCCGGCGGTATCGCCGTACTGAACACCGGCCACCTGCACCCGAAAGTGATCGAAGCCGTTCAGGAGCAACTGACCAAGCTGTCCCACACCTGCTTCCAGGTTCTGGCCTACGAGCCCTACATCGAGCTCTGCGAAGAGATCGCCAAGCGCGTACCGGGTGACTTCGCCAAGAAGACCCTGCTGGTGACCTCCGGCTCCGAAGCCGTCGAGAACGCCGTGAAGATCGCCCGTGCCGCCACCGGCCGCGCTGGCGTAATCGCCTTCACCGGCGCCTACCACGGCCGCACCATGATGACCCTGTCCCTGACCGGCAAGGTGGTTCCGTACTCCGCCGGCATGGGCCTGATGCCGGGCGGTGTGTTCCGTGCCCTGGCTCCGTGCGAACTGCACGGCGTGAGCGAAGACGACTCCATCGCCAGCATCGAGCGCATCTTCAAGAACGACGCCCAGCCGCAAGACATCGCTGCCATCATCATCGAGCCGGTTCAGGGCGAAGGTGGCTTCTACGTCAACTCCAAGCCGTTCATGCAGCGCCTTCGCGCCCTGTGCGACCAGCACGGCATCCTGCTGATCGCCGACGAAGTACAGACCGGCGCTGGCCGTACTGGCACCTTCTTCGCCACCGAGCAACTGGGCGTCGTGCCTGACCTGACCACCTTCGCCAAGTCCGTTGGCGGTGGCTTCCCGATCTCCGGCGTCGTCGGCAAGGCCGAAGTCATGGACAGCATCGCTCCCGGCGGCCTGGGCGGCACCTATGCCGGCAGCCCGATCGCGTGCGCCGCGGCCCTGGCCGTGCTGAAAGTGTTCGACGAAGAGAAACTGCTGGAGCGCAGCCAGGCTGTAGGCGAGCGCCTGAAGGCCGGCCTGCGTGAAATCGCAGCCAAGCACAAGGTCATCGGCGACGTTCGTGGCCTGGGTTCGATGGTTGCCATCGAGCTGTTCGAAGGCGGCGACGAAAGCAAGCCGGCTGCCGAACTGGTTGGCAAGATCGTGGCCAAGGCTCGCGAGAAGGGCCTGATCCTGCTGTCTTGCGGCACCTACTACAACGTCATCCGCTTCCTGATGCCGGTCACCATTCCCGACGCACAACTGGACAAGGGCATCGCCATTGTCGCCGAGTGCTTCGACGAACTGGCCTGATTCCCCAGGTAGTGAAAAAAGACCCGCTTCGGCGGGTCTTTTTTTGCCTGCGCGAGTTGATTGCTGGCAGACCTTCGGCCTGCTTGGCGAATGAATTCGCCCCTACAGGCGTGGGCGAAGCTTCGCGCGGCATGGATAACGCCTTCCGGGAAGGGCGGCGGTGTCCCGCTCGAATTTTCCTGCGCTGCGTTCAACCTTGGTCTACACCACTATCCAGCGTGCAGGCCGCGGATTAGACTGCCCGCCGCAATTTCATGACGACAGATCCTCCCCCTGCTTCAGCCAATTCCTGGCCCTGCGCAGGGTTTGTCACGGACGACCCACCCGCCATTCGAGGTATCCATGCCCGCCGCCGCCCAGGTTCCGGAAGTCCTGATTGCCGAGGCCGACCCCTGGACGTCGGATCTGCTGGCGCAACTGGTCCTGGATATTCGCGGTGATGTCCGCGTGGTGCAGGTGGCCGACGGCCGCGAAGCCCTGTCGCGCTGCAAGCGGCGGCTGCCGGATCTGGTGATTGCCGACGGCGAGCTGGGTGGGATCGATGGGGTGGAACTGCTGCGCCAATTGCGCCGCCATCCGCGCACCCCAGCCCTGCCTTTCGTGCTGATCAGCGCCCGCGTCGATGCGGCCAGCGTGCGTGCCGTGCGGCCGCTGGCGCCATCAGCGTACCTCGGCAAACCGTTCAACGCCGCCAAGCTGCGCAAGCGTCTCGGCGCCCTGTTGCCCGCCGGTGAGGGCGCAATGGGCCAGCTGACGCCGGCCTTGCTGATGAGCAGCCTGAAGGAATTCCTGGACAGCGTTCGCGAGGAGGGCCAGGGAGCGCCCTTGCTGGACGATGTCCGCGACGCCGTGAGCCAGTGCCTGCAGGCGGATCAAGTCGACCTGCGCGATCTTGATGAAATCTTCTCCCGCGACCCACAGATCACTGCTCGGCTGATCGCCGCTGCCAACAGCGCGGCCCAGCACCTCGGCATGCCTTGCCAGACCCTGGCCCAGGCCATGCAGCGGCTGGGCGTCACCCGTGCGCTCAACCTTGTGCTCGGCATGGCCCTGGAGCGCAATGCCCGGTTGCGTGACCCGCGCCTGTCGGAGTTGGCTGACCTGGTCTGGCAGGCCGCCCAGCGCAGCGCCGAGCTGGCCTACTGGGTGGCCAGCGAGCTGGAGCTGGATGCCGAGCTCTGCTACACCGCCGGGCTGCTGCACAACATGGGCGAACTGGCCCTGCTGCGCAGCCTGCAGGATTGGCAGGACGCCGGCGGCAACCTTAGCAACGAGGAGCTGCAGGACGTGATGCAGCGGCGGTCGGCGGGCTTCGGTTCGGCCCTGCGCATCCGCTGGCGCCTGCCCTTCGGCCTGCGTGAGCTGGTGGCTGCGTTCCACGGCCTGGGCGCCGGAGTGTTCTCCCGCGAAGCCCTGGTGCTCAACCTCTGCGCCGCGCTGCTGCGCCTGCCCCATGGCGAAAGCCCGGCGAGCCTGACGGACGAGCGCGCGGCCCGACTGCTGCGCCTTGACCCCGCACTGCTGGAACGGTTGCCGGGACGCCTGCTGTCCTGATGCCGTCCGGGCTGGCGTGCCAGCCCCGGCATTGTCTAGTCTGCTGAAATGCTCGTTGCAGTTGTACGAGCGGTACAGGAAATTTCCGGGAGTTGAGCGGAACAGGATCGCCACGCATGGCTGATATGGAACAGGCACCGAGGGTGCTGATAGCCGACCCCGATCGCTGGAGCGCCGAGCTGCTCGTCGCGCTCGTGCGCAAGGCGCGCTGCGACGCCCAATTGGTGGTGCTGCAGGACAGCCTTAGCGTGCTCGAGCATTGCAGCACCGGCTGGCCCGACCTGCTGATCGTCGACTATGGCCTGCCCGGCGTCGGCGGGCTGGAGCTGCTGCGGGAAGTGCGCCGCCAGCGGCGCCATCCGCCCGTACCATTTTTCCTAATCACCGAACGCGTGGATGCGGCCAGTGTTCGCGCCGCCCTGCCGTTGGCCCCCACCGCCTACCTGGCCAAGCCATTCAACGCCGAAGACCTGTTGAAGCGCCTGCGCAACCTGCTGCTGGAACCGGGTGAGGAGGTCGCCTGCCCAGTGCCGTCCAGCTCCACCGGAAAAGCGCTGGACGACTACCTGGCCGAGGCGCGCGAATCCTCCGCGGGAGCGCCGCTGCTGACCACGGTGCTGGACGCGCTGCGGCTGGCCCTGGATGCCCCCGCGCGCGACCTTGCCGAACTGGAGCCGCTGTTCCACCAGGACCCGCAGCTCACCGGCCAACTGATCGCTGCCGCCAACAGTGCCGCCCAACACCTGGGCAGCGGCTGCCAGACCCTTGCCCAGGCCCTGTCCCGGCTCGGCCCACAGCACAGCCTCAACCTTGCTCTGGGCCTGGCCCTGCAACGCAGCGTCAACCTCACCGATCCCTTGCTGGTGCCCCACGGCGAGCGCATCTGGCGGCAATCGCAGCGCACCGCCGAGCTGGCGCGCTGGTTGGCGCAATGCCTGGAAGGGGATGGCGAGCGCTGTTATACCGCCGGGTTGCTGCACTCGCTGGGAGACCTCGCGGTGCTGCGTAGCATCCAGAGCTGGCGTGACGACGGCGGAGAAGGGCTGACCGAGGAGCAGGTCGACGCCGCGCTGCACACCCATGGCGCACCCTTCGGTTCGGCCCTGCGCACCCGCTGGCGCCTGCCTCTGGAACTGCGTCAGTTGATCGCCGCCGCCTATCAGCTCGGCGGCGGCGTCTACTCGAAGGACGCGCTCATCGTGCACATCGCCAAGCTCGCGGCCGAGTTGCCCGAGGGCGAAGACGCCAGCGGCCTCGCCCGGCACAAGGCGGCACGGATGCTCGGCCTGGATGCCACCTTGCTGGCGTCGCTGCCGAATCCGGTCGCTGCCGGCTAGGCCAGCGCCTCCTCGACGAAGTCCAACCGGTCCTGGCCGAAGTACATCTCCTCGCCGACGAAGCAGGTGGGCGCGCCGAACACGCCGCGCTTCACCGCTTCCTCGGTGGAAGCCTTCAGCGCGTCCTTCACCTCCTGATCGCCCACCAGGGCCAGCAGCGCTTGCGGATCGAAGCCGGCTTCCTGCAGGACGGCGGCCACCACGGCGGGGTCGCCGAGGTTGCGCTTGTCCTGCCAGAGGGCGCGGAACATGGCGTCCAGATAGGCTTCGAAGCGTTCCGGCTGGCGCAGCTGCACGCCGATGGCGCCGCGCATCAGCGTCAGGGTGTTGATGGGGAAGTAGGGGTTGAAATGCATCGTCACGCCGTAGCGACGGGCGAAGCGCTGCATGTCGATCATGGTGTGGCGGGCCTTGGCCGGGACTGCGGCCGGGGACGCGTTGCCAGTGGCCTGGAACACGCCGCCCAGCAGCATCGGGCGGTAACGCAGCGTCGCATCATGGCGCGCGCAGATACCTGGCAGCTGCGTCCAGGCCAGGTAGCTGGCCGGGCTGCCGAGGTCAAAGAAGAATTCGACCGTTTTGGTCATGGGTGCATTCTCGTCGTTGGTTGTCGGCTACGGCCAGGGATTACCAGCGTTCCATCCAGGGGCGCAGATCCAGTTCAAACGTCCAGGCATCGCGGGGCTGGCTATGCAGATACCAGTAGTTCTCGGCGATGTGCTCGGGGGCGAGGATGCCGTCCTCGTCCTTCAGTGCATAGCGCTCGGGGAAGCTCTCGCGGATGAATTCGGTATCGATGGCGCCGTCCACCACCACGTGGGCCACGTGGATGTTCCTCGGTCCCAGCTCGCGCGCCATGCTCTGGGCCAGGGCGCGGATGCCGTGTTTGGCACCGGCGAAGGCGGCAAAGCCAGCGGCGCCACGCAGGCCAGCGGTGGCGCCGGTGAAGAGGATGGTGCCGCGCCCGCGAGTGACCATGCGCTTGGCCACCGCCTGGCTGGTGAGGAAGCCGGAGAAACAGGCCATCTCCCAGATCTTGAAGTATTTGCGCGCGGTCTCTTCGAGGATGCTGCAAGGCACGTTGGCGCCGATGTTGAAGACGAAGGCTTCAATCGGGCCGATGTCCCGCTCGATGGTTTCCACCAACTCGGCGACGTCTTCTTCCTTGCGTGCATCGGAGCCGAAGCCATAGGCCTCGCCACCGTCGGCGCGAATGGCATCCACCAGCGGCTGCAGCTTGTCGGCGCTGCGCCGGGTCACGCAGGCCACATAGCCCTCGCGGGCGAAGCGCCGGGCGATGGCACCGCCGGTGGCGTCACCCGCACCAATTACCAGTACGACTTTCTTGTTTTCGGTCTCGCTAGCCATGCTGTTCACCTTTACTGAACGATCGTTAGCTGAACGGACGTTATGCTATGCTCGCCAACGCGTCAAGCCAGTCCACCGGAGGTCGTCGTGCGTTATTCAGCCAATCACAAGGAAGAAACCCGGCAGAAGCTGCTGGAAAGCAGTGGCGCCATCGCCAAGCGCGGCGGGTTCTCCACCACCGGCGTCGATGGCCTGATGAAGGCCATCGGCCTGACCGGCGGGGCCTTCTACAGCCATTTCCCGTCGAAGAATGACCTCTTCACCGCCATCGTCCAGCGCGAGCTTTCACAAAGCCTGATCGGCCATGTCGCCCGCGGCGAAGGCTTCTGCCGCGACAAGCTGGAGCGCTGCCTCGACCGCTATCTGAGCATGGCCCATCTGCAGAACCCCGACACGGGCTGCGCCATCCCCGCACTCGGCGCAGAAATCGCCCGCGCCGAACTTCCTGTGCGCGAGGAAGCCGAGCATTGGATGCTGGAGTTGCAGCGGGCCTGGGCGGAAATCCTCGAAGACGGCGAACTGGCCTGGGCACTGATTTCCCAGTGCGTTGGTGCCCTGGTGGTGGCGCGCATGCTCGCCCGCGAAGAGACCCAGTCCGAAGTGCTGAGTGCCAGCCGGAGTTTCCTCGGCCGGGTGGTGGATGACCGGCTAGAGCAGTGACTGCTCCGCGCAGACGCTCAGAATCTGCTCCCTCAGCCAGACATTCGCCGGGTCCTGGTCGAAAGGCTGCGCCCAGAGGAGTTCCAGGGAAAAGCTCGGCAGATCGGGCAGCCGGCTGGTGACGGTGCGGGCGTCGCCCAGGCGTTCGTGAACCCGCGCCGGCATGACCATCAGCAGCTCGCTGGCGGGGATCAGTTGCAAGGCCGCCAGGTAGTTGTTGGTCCGGGCGGCGATCTGCCGCGAGCGGCCCTGCTGCTGCAACCAGCCATCGATCATGTTGCGGTCCGAGTCCCAGGGCGTGGGAAATACCTGGCGCCGCGCACAGAAGGCATCCAGGTTATCCACAGCAGCGGTGCCGGCAGCGCGTACGCAAAGCAGGTCGTCCTTCAGCAGCGCCAGGCTCACGAGGCCAGGATGGGCGCGGTGCTGGTGCGGGCCGAAGCCCAGGGCCAGGTCCAGTTCGCCATGGACCAGCGCCTCAGCGGGGATTTCTCGCCCCAGGCGCTGCACATCAAGGCTGACCGGGTAGCCGGCATCGCTCAGCCGACGCAGCAAGGGCGGCAGGATCAGCAGCTCGAAATACTCCGGCGCGCAGAGCCGGAAGGTGCGCGGAGCCTGGCTGGGGTCGAAGGCGTTGGCCTCGCTGAAGCAGGCGTTCATCAGCTCGATCATGGCGCGGGCGTGAGGGCGCATGGCCAGGGCCTTGCGGGTGGGGCGCATGCCGCTGCGGGTGGCGATGAACAACTCGTCGTCCAGGGTACTGCGCAGTTTCTTCAGGCTGTAGCTGACGCTGGAGGCACTGAGATTCAGCGCCTCCGCCACCTCGCCCAGGTGCTGGCGCTCGTGGATTTCGAGGAAGACCAGCAGGTCCTGGATATCTATCTTGCGCAGTCCGTTGGCGAGCAGCATGGCCGGGTTCCATTGGGCGGGAGCGCCATCAGAACCCGCGCCAGTCGACATAGCAAGCACTCAGGCGGCCGCCGTGCGCGCCGGGCTCAAGCGCGCCAGCCAGAGCATGCCGAGGACGATCAGCACGGCGCCGGCCCAGGCCAGCGGCGCGGGCGCCTTGTGCAGCCAGAAGCTCTGGAGCAGCAGGGCGAACAGACCGCTCAGGTAGCTGTAGGCGATCACCGTGGCCGGCGGCAGCCAGTGGATGGCCCGGTGCAGCAGCCAGAAGGTGGCCAGGGTGGCGGTCAGGGCCAGGTAGAACAGCCAGGCGACGTCGCGCAGGGCGATCCCTTGCAGGCCTTCCCAGCGTTGTCCGAGGGTGCTCACCAGGGCCAGCAGCAGGCCGCCCGCCAGCAGGTTGCCGCAGGCCACGGAGGCGGCGCTGCGCTCGCCGCCGAGCCAGGGTTTCAGGCGCTGGCTGAGGGGGCCGTAGAGGGCCATGGCGAAGCAGCCGACGCCGTAGACGCTGTAGGCGTAAGTATCGAAATGGGCGTTGTCGAGACCGAGCAGGGCCAAGGCGCCGAAGGCCGCGACCAGGGTCGGCCACAGGCGTTGCAGCACCGGCTTGTGCAGCAGCAGGCGTTCGCCACAGAGGGTCAGCAACGGCACGCTGACATACAGCAGCGCGGTATCCAGCGCCTTGGTGTGCTTCAGGGCTTCGAACAGGCTGCCGAAATAGAGGGCCAGCAGGCCGCCCAGCAGCGCATGGGCCAGCAGCGCACGGCCGCCGGGGAGACCGGTGCGGCGCAGCAGCAGGAAAGGCAGGAACAGGCTGCCGGAAATCAGCAGGCGCAGGGCAGTCAGGGGCAGGGCGTCGAGGGTGGGATTCACCTCGGCGGCGGCGAAGAACGACAGCGCCACCAGCAACGCCCAGAGCAGCATCGAAGCGTGGGCGTTGAGACCGGGGGAGAGGGATGGGCGCATGGTGAAGCTCCTGTGTGTGCAGGTGGCTATTGCGCCAGCGGGGCAAAATTCCGGCAAATCAGAAACTCGCGAGTGGATTCGGGAAATTGAATTGCCCAGCATGACGCTAGAGTTATCCACATGCCCCCGCCTGGAGATGCCCTTCATGGGTCAGGATCAAGCGTCGCGCGCTTTCTTTGCCGCACTCTGTGCCTTGCTGACGAGCGCGCCAGCCCTCGGCGATTCCCTCGCCGCCGCCAGCCGTGCCTACCTGCTGGAGGACAGCCATTTCCTTCGTGACGCCGCCTCCGAGCGCATCCAGCAGATCCGCTTTTCTTTTCGCGAGCCGCCCCTGGAAGAGGACCAGACGCCAGCCTGGATGCGTGCCTTCGGCAGCCACGGTTCTGCCGATGCCGACCACCACGCGCCGCGCCGGGAACGTGATATCGGCGGCGGGCTGCTGGGCAGCGAGCGCAAGCTGGGCAACTGGCTGGTGGGTGGATTGGGCGGCTATTCGGCGAGTTCGGTGGACGTGGAGGGCGAGGACGCGGATATCCACAGCCTGCACCTGGGCGTCTACGCCGGTACCAAGATCTACAACCAGATCGGCGTGAAGCTGGGTGCGGCCTGGAGCGGCCATGACGGCGACCGGCGCGCGGCCGACGGGGACAGCGGCCAGGTGTTCGGCGAGCTCAGCTATTCCCTGGATTTCCGCGATTTCAGTGCCGAGGGCTTCAGCGAGCTGGCCTACGTGCGACTGGACAGCGATGCGCTTGGCGCCCTGGACAACCAGCGCGATGAGATCGGCTACAGCACCTTCGGCCTGCGCGGCACCACGCGCATCGAACTGGCTTCGGGGCGGCGCCTGACGGCGCGCATCAGCTCCGGCTGGCGACATGCCTACAGCGATAGTCGGCTGGAAGATGAGAGCGGCGGCGCCGTGGCCCTGACCCGCGATGCCTTCAGGCTGGATGCGGGCTTGGATTACCAGCTCACCGAACAGGCTTACGCCGGGCTGTTCTACAACGGCACCTACGCCGAGGATGCGCGCGACAACGGGGTGACGGCGCGGGTAAGCCTGAGGTTCTGAGCAGCGCGGGCGGTTCCCGGAGCCGCGGGGGATGAAACCTGTAGGAGCGAATTCATTCGCGAAGCAGGCCGAAGGACTGCCCTTCATGGCATTGGCGTCGCATCAATCGCGAATGAATTCGCTCCCACAGCGAGGTGGCATCGCAAATGCCAGCTCAGATTTCCTGCATATCGAAGTCGTTCTTGCCGACGCCACAATCCGGGCAGATCCAGTCATCCGGTACGTCGTTCCAGGGGGTGCCGGCGGGGATGCCCTCTTCGGGCCAGCCTTTGGTTTCGTCGTAGATCAGGCCGCAGACCACACAAATCCAGGTTTTCATGCCGCTACCTCTTGCTTGCAGCTGTGCTCGGGGAAAGGCGCGCGCCGGGGGCGCGCGCAGTCGCGATCATAGGGGCGGCGGTGCGTCGCCCGTGCCCTAACCAAGGGTGGGTTGGGCGGGTTGCGCGGCAGCCTTCTCCTTCGGGGTCCAGCGGTTGGCGCGGACGAAGGTGCCGAAGTCGTTGAAGCGCACGCCCATCTCGCGCATCACCCTGTGCGCCACAGGTGCGGTCATCTGGCGGATGTAGAAGGGTTCCTTGACCACGAAATGGTGGATGGCGTGGGTGCTGCCGAAGTTGAAGCAGAACGCCTGCAGCGGCCACATCCACCAGGGGTTGAGCACCTGGGTCTGCTGGATCACGTTGCCCAGTTCGACATCACCGTAGTAGTGCATGTTGGAGCTGACGAAGTGCAGGCAGAAGGTGCGCAGCACGTTCGGCCCTACCAGCACCACCACGGCAATGTTGACGATGTTCATTGCCTCCAGGGTGCCGGCCGACCAGGCGATGGGGGCATTCATGGCCCAGGCCAGGGTGTCGAGGGCGTGGAAGCCGAGGAACACGTACCAGGTGCCCCAGTTCAGCAGGGCCAGCGGAGCGTAGACCTTCAGGGTGCGCCAGAGGATGCTGCGTTTCTGCGCCCAGGTCTTGGCACGGGCCATGCGGATCAGCGAGGACATCACGTTGTCCCCTACCATCAGCAGGCGCGCCAGGCCCCAGGGTTCGCCGTTGGTAATGGCGCGTTCCTCCATGTCGGTCTCGGTGCCCGAAACCTTGTGGTGGTTGAGGTGCAAGTGACGGCGGACCCAGGGGTTGATGGTGCTCGGCCGCGCCATCCAGACCAGCGCCATCATCAGGTTGTGCGGCACCTTGCGCTTGCGGAAGTACATGCTGTGGATCAGGTCGTGCTCCAGCTCGTGGGTCAGCGAGGCGAAGAACGCGTTGAG
Source organism: Pseudomonas sp. BN515 (assembly GCF_029873155.1). Taxonomy (NCBI): domain Bacteria; kingdom Pseudomonadati; phylum Pseudomonadota; class Gammaproteobacteria; order Pseudomonadales; family Pseudomonadaceae; genus Pseudomonas; species Pseudomonas sp. BN515. Next base: position 30,708 of record NZ_SSOH01000025.1, read on the forward strand.
CAGCAGGCAGGCCCACCAGGCGAGCTGGTCGTTCAGGTAGAGCAGGGCCGAGCCCAGCATGCCGACCAGGGCGAAGGCGAGGATGCCGGCGCCGATGGCGTCCTGGTGGTTCAGTACGGGGTAGCGCTGGCGCAGCTCGTTGCCGCGGGCCATCACCACCTCACGAATATGGGCTGATCGCTGCTGGTCATTCAGTGCGCGGGGGCTTGCAGGCGTGGTGGACATGCTTCCATCCTCTTGTTGGCGATGGTCCTACTCTGCCGGCAGGACCCCTCGCCGCGCCCGACCGAGCACGCCAACCTGTTGACCGGAAACGCCAACCTGCATGAGCGAACCCACCACCCTCGCCAGCTGGACCCGAGCCCTGCGCAAGCAGTTGGACGCGCTTGGCCTCGACAGCGCCGACCTGTGCCGGCAGGCGCAGCTCGACCCGGCGCTGATGGACGACCCCAACGCACGCTATCCCTTGTCCGCCACCACCCGGCTCTGGCAACTGGCGGTGGAGGCCAGTGGCGACCCGGCGCTGGGGCTGAATATATCGACCTACGTCAGCCCCACCACCTTCCACGCCCTGGGCTATGCCCTTGTGGCGAGTGGCAGCCTGCGGGAAGTCTTCGAGCGCATCGTGCGTTATCACCAGGTGGTCAGCGACGCGCTGGAGCTGGAACTCAGTCGCCAGGGCGAGCGCTATCTGTTCCGCCTGCGGGTGCGCGAAGACGGTTTCGAGCCGGCGCCGGAAGCGGTGGATGCCTTCGCCGCGATCTATGTGCGCACCTGCCGCAACCGCATTGGCCGCGACTACGCGCCGCTGGCCGTGCACCTGCGACGGCAGGAGCCGGCGGACCCGCAGCCCTGGCACCAGGTGTTCCGCGCGCCGCTGGTCTTCGGTGCCGAGGAAAACCTGCTGGAATTCGCCGCCGAGGATTTCGAGCGGCCGCTGGACGATGCCAATGCGGAACTGGCCGAACACAACGAGGCGGTGCTCAAGCGCACCCTGGAGCAGCTTCAGCAGCCCACCTGGTCGCGCAAGGTGCGGGCCTGCCTGGAGGCCCAGTTGCCCAATGGCGAGCCTTCCGCCGAGCGCATCGCCCACTCCCTGCACCTCAGCCTGCGCAGCCTGCAACGCCATCTGGCGGACGAAGGCTGCAGCTACGAACAACTGCTCGGCGACACCCGCCAGGCGCTGGCGCTGGTCCACATGCGCGACCCGCGCTGCTCCATCAGCGAGATCGCCTACCTGCTCGGTTTTGCCGACACCAGCAGCTTCAGCCGCGCCTTCAAGCGCTGGACCGGGCAGAGCCCGAGTCAGTATCGCGAAAGCCTCACCGCAGGTCGTTGAGCGCAGCTGGTTTCCTGTAGGGGCGATTTCAATCGCCAAGCGAACCGCAGGTTCGCCATGGAGTCGCAGGGGGCGGCTGCTCCACCCTTGGCGAATGAATTCGCCCCCACAGCTGAAGGGCTACGATTTGCCCTGCGCTGCACGCTTGAGCAGCTCCGGATCGAGAATCTCGATCTCCCCGTAGGTCAGGCGCACGGCGCCCAGGGCTTCCAGGTCCTTGAGGATCTGGTTGGTGGTCTGGCGGGAGATCGACAGCATCAATGCCAGCTGCTCCTGGGCAAGGTGGATCGAGCGCCGGCGCACCGTCAGGCCGCCATATCCCTCGGCGATCATCAGCAGCCGCCGCGCCAGGCGCTGGGGTGCCGGCAGCAGGCTCATTTCCTCCAGGGCGATGAACGCCAGGCGCAGCTTCTGGCTCATCAGCAGGGCGAAGTCGCGCCAGTGCGAAGGCTGTCGATCTAGCAGGGCCAGCAGCGGCGCCTGGGGCAGGTGGAGCAGGGTCACCTGGCCGTCGGCGAAGGCATCGTGGGTTCGTGGCTGACCGTCGAACAAGGAGATTTCGCCGAACCAGTGGGGTGGTTCCACCAGCACCAGCAAGGCCTCCTTGCCACTTTCGCTGATGCTGCCGACGCGGACCGCACCCTCCAGCACTGCATAGAGTCCACAGGGCGGATCGCCCCGGCGGAACAGGCGCTGGCCGGGTTCCAGCCGGCGTAACTGGGCCATGGCCAGGAGCTCGTCCTGCAGGGCGGCGGGCAACAGGCTGAACCATTGGCCGGTCAGCAGGAGGTCGCGATGGTGCTTGAATTCGATCATGGGCTTTGTCGGCTAGCTGACAGAGGTTGCCTGGGGCATGACGCCATTATCGGCGCAACTGCCTGCAAACCTGAGGACACAACAATGAAAACCCTCATCGACCAACTTGGCCAGTACGCCGAGTACCACCGCGACCGCCGCAACATCGCCACCCATTTCGTCGGCATTCCGCTGATCGTCGTTGCCGTCGCTGTGCTGCTGTCCCGTCCGGGGACCGAAGCCTTCGGCCTCTGGCTGTCGCCGGCGGCGTTGGTCAGCCTGGTTTCCGCGCTCTACTACTTCCGCCTCGATCTGCGTTACGGCCTGGTGATGACCGTGCTGCTCGCACTGAGCCTGTGGATCGGCGCGGCCCTCGCCGTCCAGGGCTCCGCCGCCTGGCTCGGCGCCGGGCTGGGGCTGTTCGTGGTGGGCTGGATCATCCAGTTCGTCGGCCACTACTACGAGGGCCGCAAGCCGGCCTTCGTCGACGACCTCACCGGACTGATCATCGGGCCGCTGTTCGTGGTGGCTGAACTGGGCTTCCTGCTGGGGCTGCGCAAGGAAGTCGAGCACGCCGTGGAAGAGCGTGCGGGCCCGACCTGCATTCGGGAGAAGAAGGCGGCGGTTTGAGCTGAAGAATTTCGCCCTCACGGACTGCTCCCTCTCCCTCCGGGGTGAAGAGGCATGCTTTCGGAAGCACTGCTTCCGTTGCCGATGAACGCCTGAGCGCGAAGCGATCAGGCTGGGGCGCAGGGCGGGGCTGGGGTGAGGGTGCCAACCGCTGCGCGGTGCTCCCCATAACTTGCCCTCCACCGATCTTCGCGACTGAAGTCGCTCCCACAACGGCAGGCCTTCGGCCTGCTTGGCGAATGAATTCGCCCCTACAGGGTTCGTGCCGCCGGGGGAGCAAATCAGTCTCAGAGGACGCCCAGCGTCAGCAACTGCCCACTCATCGACCGCGCCTGGCGGTCCACCATCATCGGCGCGTAGGGCCGGCCGGAGGCGCTGACCAGCGTGTTGCTCTGGCTGTTCAGATCGCTCAGTGCAGTCCTCAGGAACCCCCAGCGAGTCTTCAGCTTGGCCAGCGCCGGGTCGGCTTTTTCGTCCAGCGGCGCCAGTTGCTCGTCGATGGCCGGCAGCAGGCGGCGCTCGTCCTGGCCGATGTAGGTTTCGCCGTTCTCGCGGGCAATCTCGAAGGTGCCGATATAGGCCCGGCTCAGGTACTGGACGTTGAGGTATTCCACCTTGGCGGGCAGCTCCTCGGCCGCGCCTGAGCCGGCCTGTGAGCGGGCGGCGATGAGGAAATCGCGCAATGCCTTGGCCAGCTCCTGGGGATAGCGCCATGGCACGTCTTCTTCGTTGTGGCCGTAGGAAACGCCCTGTTCGAGTTGGGTAACAAAGGCGTCGTGCGCCTTGCGCAAGTCTTCGCTTGGCGTGGCGATGCGCTGGTAATCGGCGTCCAGGGCCTTGAGGTCGGTGCGCATCCGCTCGGCATGGACGTCCTGGAATCCCTCACCCCGAAACAGCAGCAGGCTGGCCGTGGCACGGCTGGCATGGACCTGTACCAGCTCCAGAGGTGGGAGCTCGGCGGCGAGGATGGGCATTGCGATGCCCAGGAGAAGGCTGAATAGCGGGTACAGCAGAACCTTGCGGATCATGGCGGGTGCTCCTGTTCTTGTTGTTCTGAGGAGTCGTGAAAGGTGCCGGCACAGCTTACTGGGCTGTGATCCCGAGGCTACTACCCGAAAGAACGATTTGTTGTGGGTGAGTCGAGTTTTTTCAGGCGCCCGCCAGCAGCCTGCGTAACAACTCGGCACTCGCCGGGTCGGCGGGAAACAGGGTTTCCAGCCCCAGTTCGGCCAGGGTGACGTCCACTGGGGTGCCGAACACCGTGATGGTGCTGATGAAACTCATGACCCCGACCTGTGTGCGCAGCTGCAACGGCACGAGCACCGCGTCGCTGGGCAGCCCTTCAGGTGGAGGCGGGGCGGGGTAGCCGCTGAGCTCATCGAACAGGTTCTGCAGTTGTGGATCGCCGCTGACTTCGATATCCCGGCGCAGGCGTTCCAGCAGGTGCGCTCGCCACTGGCCGAGATTGACGATGTGCGGCGCCAGGCCCTGTGGATGAAGAGACACGCGCAGCACATTGAGCGGCGGCGCCAGCAGTTCCGGGGCCACGCCTGACAACAGAGGCGCGACCGCGCCGTTGGCTGCCAGCAGGTTCCAGTGCCGGTCTACCGCCAGCGCCGGGTTGGGTTCGTGGGCCTTCAGCAGTTGCTCGACCGCTGCACGGGCGCCGGCCAGGGCCGGGTCATCGAGCGAACGCTGGGAAAACAGCGGCGCATAGCCGGCCGCGGTCAGCAGGCGATTGCGCTCGCGCAGGGGAATCTCCAGTTGCTCGGCCAGGTGCAGCAGCATCTCGCGGCTGGGGTGGGCGCGACCGTTCTCGACGAAGCTCAGGTGGCGCGTGGAAATCTCCGCGTCGCAGGCGAGGTCAAGCTGGCTCAGGCGGCGCCGCTGGCGCCATTGGCGCAACAGGGCGCCGACGGGTTGGGTGTGTGCGTTCATGGCTCCGACGATAGTCCAGCCGGGGAATGCCGGCCATTACCTGGCAGGTAATCGACCCGCTGCGGCGATCGCGCAAATCTGTCGCCAAGCGCCACCCCGGCGCCCCACTCGACAGGAGAATCACCATGACTCATCTCGATATGTCCCCGCTGCTGCGCCGCGCCCTGCAAGCCGATGCCCTGGCCAGTGGCGCCGTGGGCCTGTTGCTGGCGCTGGCCGCCGGCCCGCTGGAAGAACTGCTGGGCCTGCCCCGCGCGCTGCTGTTGGGCGCGGGTATCGTAATGCTGCCCTACGCGCTGGTTCTCGGCTGGCTGGTCAACCGCGCCACCGTGCAGCGCGGCTGGATCTGGGCGGTACTGGCGATCAACGCAGTGTGGGTAGTGGACAGCCTCTCATTGCTGGCCCTTGGCTGGGTGGAGCCGACCCTGCTGGGCAAGGTATTCGTGATCGGCCAGGCCGTGGCGGTGGGTGTGCTCGCCGAACTGGAGTTCTTCGGCCTGCGTCGCTGCCAGGCGGTCAGCGCGTGACGGCTGTTGGCGCCGGCCTTGGCCGGCGCCTTGTTTTCAGAACAGGCCGCGCAGGGCCAGGTCGCTGCCGAGCAGCAGCAGGCCGATGAAGAACCAGCGGCGGAAGCGCTCGGCACTGATGCGCTTGCGCAGCCATTGCCCGCCAGCCATGCCCAGCAAGGCGGGCACCAGGGCCAGCAGGGAGGCACCCAGCACCGCCGGTTGCAGCAGCTCGCCGCTGTGGCCAAGGCTCACCGCCAGGGCAATGGTGGAGGCGCTGAAGGACAGTCCAAGGGCCTGCACCAATTCATCCTTTTCCAGGCCAATGGCCTGCAGGTAAGGCACGGCGGGGATCACGAAAACCCCGGTCAGCGCCGTCAGGGCGCCAGTCACCGCACCGATCACCGGCCCCAGCCAGCCTTCGTTGGCCGGCGCCACGGCGAAGCGCACCGAAGCGAGCCCGAGCACCGCGTAGACCACCAGGGCGATGCCGAGGATCGAGGTCGCGCCGGGCAGGTCGGCGGCATTCACCACCCAGGCCATGGCCCAGGTGCCGACGAAAATACCGGCCAGCATCGGCCACAGACGGCGCAACATCGCCAGCGGACTGCTGCCGGCGGCGAGCTGCCAGATATTGGTGACCATGGACGGCACGATCAGCAGGGCGGCAGCCTGCATGGGCGGCATCACCAGCCCCAGCAGCCCGACGGAAATGGTCGGCAGGCCAAGGCCGACAACGCCCTTCACCGTGCCGGCGAGCAGGAAGGTGGCGGCTATCAGGGGCAGGTAGGCAATCAGGGAATCGGCCACGGTTTCACTCCTTGTGTGGGGCGCATGTTGGTGCGCCGGTGAATTCGTGGCCAGTATCCGTGGCGCGGGAAGGGGATGATTCGGGGTGGAGTGAAGTGTGGAATGCAGGGTGACGCGCCTCCCTCTCCCCCGTCCCCTCTCCCTGAAGAGGAGAGGGGTGACTCGCGCCTGGTGGTTACGAGATCGCCGGAAACTCGGTGACTGCCTGAAATCCGAATCTGAACCAGGCGCGTCCTGGCTCCCCTCGCCCTTCAGGGAGAGGGGCAGGGGGAGAGGGGAGCTCCGCTCGGTGTTAGAACCCCGCCGCCTTCTGCCAGGCCTTGGGCTTGAAGAACAGCGTCTCGCCACGCACCAGGCCGATCAGGCTGTCGTGGTCCTTCACCACTTCGGCCTCGATCAGTTCGTCCTGGCCGTCCACCTTCAGGGTCACCCGGGTGATGGCGCCCAGCGGGCGGATGTCGCGGACTTCGGCGGCGCGGTGTTCGGCCACTTCGGAACGCGAGAGCGAGACTTCATGGGGACGGAACAGCAGGTGCTGGTCGTCGCCCAGGTGCAGGCGGTTGGAGTCGCCCAGGAAGTGGTAGACGAAGTCGCTGGCCGGGTTCTCGTAGACCTCGCCCGGTGCGCCGATCTGCTCGATCACGCCCTTGTTCATCACCACGATGCGGTCGGCCACTTCCATGGCTTCTTCCTGGTCGTGGGTGACGAATACGGAGGTCAGGTTGATCTCCTCGTGCAGGCGCGCCAGCCAGCGGCGCAGCTCCTTGCGCACCTTGGCGTCGAGGGCGCCGAAGGGTTCGTCCAGCAGCAGGATCTTCGGCTCCACCGCCAGGGCGCGGGCCAGGGCGATACGCTGGCGCTGGCCGCCGGAGAGCTGCTCGGGGTAGCGGTCGGCGAGCCAGTCCAGTTGCACCATGTTCAGCAGTTCATGGACCTTCTCGGCGATCTGCTTCTCGCTCGGGCGCTCGCGCTTGGGCTTCATGCGCAGGCCGAAGGCGACGTTGTCGAACACCGTCATGTGGCGGAACAGGGCGTAGTGCTGGAACACGAAGCCGACGTTGCGATCGCGCACGTCGTGCTGGGAGACGTCCTCGCCGTGGAACACGATGCTGCCCACGTCCGGGGTTTCCAGGCCGGCGATGATCCGCAGCAGGGTGGTCTTGCCGCAGCCGGACGGGCCGAGCAGCGCCACCAGTTCGCCGCTGTGGATATCCAGGCTGATTTCGTTGAGGGCCTTGAAGGCGTTGAAGTTCTTGCTGACGTTGCGGATTTCAATGCTCACGGTGGTTACTCCTCATCAGCATTCGACTTGAGACGGGACAGGCGCGACTCGCTCCACTGCTTGAGCAGAAGGATGCACAGGGCGAGCACCAGCAGCAGGCTGGCGACGCTGAAGGCGGCGACGTGGTTGTACTCGTTGTAGAGGATCTCGACATGCAGCGGCAGGGTGTTGGTGACGCCACGGATGTGGCCGGACACCACCGATACCGCGCCGAACTCGCCCATCGCCCGCGCGGTGCAGAGCACCACGCCGTAGATCAGGCCCCATTTGATGTTCGGCAGGGTCACGTGCCAGAACATCTGCCAGCCGTTGGCGCCCAGCAGGCGTGCGGCTTCTTCCTCCTGGGTGCCCTGTTCCTGCATCAGCGGGATCAGTTCGCGGGCGACGAAGGGGAAGGTCACGAAGATGGTCGCCAGGACGATGCCGGGCACGGCGAAGATGATCTGGATGTCGCGGTCCTGCAGCCATTCACCGAAGTAACCCTGGGCGCCGAACAGCAGCACGTAGATCAGACCGGCGATGACCGGCGACACCGAGAACGGCAGGTCGATCAGGGTGACCAGCAGGCTCTTGCCGCGGAACTCGTACTTGCTCACGCACCAGGCGGCGGCGACGCCGAACACCAGGTTGAGCGGCACCGAGATGAATACGGCGATCAGGGTCAGCTTCAGCGCGGAGAGGGCGTCCGGCTCGAAGATGGCGGTGAAGAAGGTGCCCAGGCCTTCCTTCAGCGCCTCGCTCAAGACCACCAGCAGTGGCAACAGGAGGAAGACAGCGAAGGCCACCCAGGCGGAAACGATCAGGATGCGGCGACCCAGTGCGCTGCCCCGGCGGGCGGCGTTGGCGGAGGACGCGGCGGTCAGGCTTGCGGAACTCATGGCGTTCTCCTCACGGGGTCTCGATGCGGCGTTGCAGCAGGTTGATCAGCAGCAGCAGGACGAAGGCGACAACCAGCATCAGCACGCCAATGGCGGTGGCGCCGGTGTAGTCGTACTGGTCCAGCTTGACCATGATCAGCAGCGGCAGGATTTCGGTCTTCATCGGCATGTTGCCGGCGATGAAGATCACCGAGCCGTACTCACCCACGCCACGGGCGAAAGCCAGGGCGAAACCGGTCAGCCAGGCTGGCAGCAGGGCTGGCACGAGCACGTGGCGGAAGATTTGCAGCGGCTTGGCGCCGAGGCAGGCGGCGGCTTCTTCCACTTCGCGGGGGATGTCGGCCAGTACCGGCTGCACCGTCCGCACCACGAAGGGCAGGGTGACGAAGGTCAGCGCCAGGGTGATGCCGAGCGGGGTGTAGGCGATCTTGAAACCGAGGTCGGTGGCGAACTGGCCCACCAGGCCTGCGGGTGCATAGAGGGCGGTGAGGGCGATACCGGCGACCGCGGTGGGCAGCGCGAAGGGCAGGTCGACCATGGCGTCGATGACCTTGCGGCCGAAGAAGTCGTAACGCACCAGAACCCAGGCCAGCAGCGTGCCGATGATGCCGTTGATCACGGCGGCGGCCAGCGCGGTGCCGAAACTGAGCTTGAGGGCGGCGATCACGCGGGGGGCGCTGATGATGGCCCAGAACTGATCCCAGCTCAGTTGCGTCGTCTTGAGGAACAGGGCACCCAGGGGAATCAGGACCAGCAGGCTGAGATACACCAGGGTGTATCCCAGGGTCAGCCCGAAGCCGGGTATGACCGGGGAGATGCGTCGCGACATGTTCTGTCCTTACTCTGCGTTGGAACGCTTGGTTTCTCTCCCGCTGACAGCAAAGAGGCCCGATCCGGAGATCAGGCCTTTTAGCCCCCTCTCCCTTCAGGGAGAGGGTTGGGGAGAGGGGGCGTTTTCCGCGCTTACTGCGCCTGGTAGATCTGGTCGAAGATGCCGCCGTCGTTGAAGAACTTGGGTTGGGCTTCTTTCCAGCCGTTGAAGTCCTTGTCCACGGTCACGAGGTCCAGTTTCGGGAATTGCTTGGCGAACTCGGCCGCGACTTTCTCGTTACGCGGACGGTAGAAATTCTTCGCCGCGATGCGCTGGCCTTCCTCGCTGTACAGGTACTGCAGGTAGGCTTCGGCGACCTTGCGGGTGCCCTTCTTGTCGACGTTCTTGTCGACCACCGATACCGGCGGCTCGGCCAGGATCGACAGGCTCGGCGCGATGATCTCGAAGTTTTCGCCGCCTTGCTCTTTCAGAGCCAGGAAGGCTTCGTTTTCCCACGCCAGCAGCACGTCGCCGATCTGGTTGTTGACGAAGGTGATGGTCGAGCCACGAGCGCCGGTATCCAGTACCGGTACGTGCTTGTACAGCTCCTTCACGTATTCCTGTGCCTTGGCGTCGCTACCGTACTGCTTCTTGGCCCAGGCCCAGGCAGCCAGGAAGTTCCACCGGGCGCCGCCGGAGGTCTTCGGGTTTGGGGTGATGACTTCAACGCCTTGCTTGGTCAGGTCGCCCCAGTCCTTGATGCCCTTGGGGTTGCCCTTGCGTACCAGGAACACGATGGTCGAGGTGTAAGGGGTGCTGTTCTGCGGCAGGCGTGCCTGCCAGTCTGCCGGGATCAGCTTGCCGAGTTTCTGCAGCTCGTCGATGTCGCCGGCCAGGGCCAGGGTCACCACGTCGGCCTTCAGGCCGTCGATCACGGCACGGGCCTGCTTGCCGGAGCCACCGTGGGATTGCTGGATTTTCACGTCGTCGCCACCTTCAGCCTTCCAGTGTTTGGCAAAGGCAGCGTTGTATTCCTGGTAGAGCTCGCGAGTCGGGTCGTAGGACACGTTGAGCAGTTCGGTGGCGGCGGCAGCCGGGCCGGCGATCGAAGCGCTGGCGAGGGCGGCGAGGGCGAAGCGGCGAATCGACATATCAAGCTCCTGGAACTGAAATTTTTTTAGATGTTGGCTAGGGCTGGTTGTTGTGTGTTCGTCGAAACGCCCTCCGGCCGTCCGGTCGGGCTTCAAGCCGGGTGAGGCTTGAATGGTGTCCTTTGAATCAGTTACCGCGCTGGTTCGGTTGCTGCAGGCGGAATTTTTCCTTGCGTTCGATCTGCACGACCTGGCCGTTGTGCACGGTGATCTCCACCGAGCCGAAACGCAGGCCGTGCAAGGCACTCTGGATTTCACGCAGGATGCTGGCCTCGTCCTGGCCTTCCACGCTACGAAGGGTTGCGCTCATGGTCGTGCTCCTAGAAATGGGGCCCGCGGCGTGGGTCAGGAAGGGTATTCCGCGTGGCGTGGAGCGAATCTTAAGCAAGGGCGGGATATTCTTAAAAATACTATTTAAGAATTTTTATATAACCAGAAATAGATTCGGCTCAGACGAGCAGATCGGCGCGCCTGCGGTGGCGGGGGCTGCTGGTGTCGCCACCCTCAAGCGGTTGGCCAGAGGCGCTCCACTTCGCCCACCGGCAGCGGGCGGCTGAACAGGTAGCCCTGGCCGTAATCGCAACCCAGTTCGCGGAGGAAACCGACCTGGGCGTCGGCCTCGATGCCTTCGGCCAGCACGCAGAGGCCCAGGCTGTGTCCCAGCGCGGTGACCGCGCTGGCGATGGCGATATCGTTCTGGTCCTCAGGCAGGCCTCGGATGAAGCTCTGGTCGATCTTCAGCTTGTGTACCGGCAGGCGCTTGAGGCGCTGGAGCGAGGAATAGCCGGTCCCGAAGTCGTCGATGGCCAGGCGTACGCCCAGATCGCGCAATCGGGTGAGCAGGGCCTCGGCAGTATCCGGGTCTTCCATCACCGCGCTTTCGGTGATTTCCAGCTCCAGGTGTTTCGGGTCCAGGCCGGTGGTGGCCAGCACGCGCGCCACTTCCCCATCCAGTTCGGCGCGGCGGAATAGCCGGCAGGACAGGTTCACCGCCACGAAGGACAGCGCATGGCCCTGTTCCAGCCAGCACTGCATCTGCCGGCAGGCCTGTTCCAGCACCCAGGTATCGATGCTGCCGATCAACCCGCTCTCCTCGGCTATCGGCAGGAACTCGCCGGGCGGCACCAGGCCGCGCACGGGGTGCTCCCAGCGCACCAGCGCCTCGAAACCCACCAGGCGGCCGTCGGCCAGGGACTGGATGGGCTGGTAGTGAACCCGCAGCTGGTCCTGCACCAGCGCCAGGCGCAGGGCGCTGACCAGCTCGATGCGCTGGCGTGCCTGCTCGGTCAGCTCCTGGCTGTAGAAGGCATAGGAGTCGCGGCCCGAGCTCTTGGCCTTGAACAGCGCCGAGTCGGCGTTGCGCATCACCTGCTCGACGTTGGCGTCGTCATCCGGGAACAGGCTGATGCCGAGGCTGGTGCTGATGAACAGATCGTGGCCACCCAGGCGGAAGGGTGTCGACAGATCGGCGCGGATGCGCTCGGCCAGTTCCGCCGCCTGGTTGGCCTGGGGGCAGTTATCCCAAAGCACGCCGAACTCGTCCCCGCCCAGGCGGGCCAGGGTCATGCCGCCTTCCAGCAGGCCCTGCAGGCGCACGCCGACCATCTTCAGCAGCAGGTCGCCCTGGGAGTGGCCAAGGCTTTCGTTGATGTGCTTGAAGTGGTCCAGGTCCAGCAGCAGTACCGCGCCGTGCTGCTTCTCGCGGCGGGTGCGCTCCAGCACCTGCTCGACGCGCTCGGTGAACAGCAGCCGGTTGGGCAGGTTGGTCAGCGGGTCGTGGTGGGCGAGGAAGTCCAGTTCGTGCTGGGAACGTTTGATCGCACTGATGTCGGAGAACACCGCCACGTAATGGGTGAGTTGGCCGTCCTCGTCGTGGATGGCGCGGAGGTTCTGCCACAACGGGTAGATCTCGCCATTCTTGCGTCGGTTCCAGACCTCGCCGCTCCACTCATAGCGGTTTGTCAGCGCATGCCACATGGCCTGGTAGAAGTCTGGCGTGTGGCGCCCGGAACTGAAAATTCGCGGGTTCTTGCCGAGCACCTCGGCTTCCTCGAAGCCGGTGATGCGGGCGAAGGCGCGGTTGACGTGGACGATGTTGCTTTCGGCATCGGTGACCAGCACGCCTTCCTGGGTGCTGTCGAAGACCGCGGCGGCCTGGCGCAGGCTGCTTTCGTGGGCACGGCGGGCGTCCAGGTAGTCCTTCAGGTGGCGCAGCTGCAGGCAGGCCAGGGCGAACAGCAGCACACTGGTGACCAGCACGAAGAGCAGCCCCTTGGCGGTCTGTAGCTCGGCCAGATGCTCCGGGTCGTTCACCAGGGCAAGCAGGATGCGGTCGCTGAACAGCACCCAGAGGCTGGCGAGAATGGAGTAGGGGAGCACCAGTTTCAGGGCGCTGAATTTGGAACGCATGGGCGCGGCCTTCCTGGCTGGGGTCACACATGGGGTGCGCATTATAGAAGCAACCGACGACCGGGGGGCTTCTATCTAAAAGACAGGATGGTTTTCTCCGGGGGCTTTGTGATAATCCGAGCCAGATTCGCGCAATAAAGCCCCGATTCACTTCACCCGAGGCAACACCATCCATGTGGTACAACGGTTTTCTCGACCTGTCGCTGTGGCAGCTGGTGGCGGTCACCCTGGTGATGACCCACATCACCATCGTCAGCGTCACCGTCTATCTGCACCGCTACTCGGCGCACCGTTCGCTGGAGCTCCATCCGGCGCTCAAGCATTTCTTCCGCTTCTGGCTGTGGATGACCACTGCCATGAACACCCGCGAGTGGACCGCCATCCACCGCAAGCACCACGCCAAGTGCGAAACCGTCGACGATCCTCACAGCCCGGTGGTCAAGGGCCTGTGGACCGTCCTGCGCACGGGCGCCGAGCTCTACGCGGAAGAGGCCAAGAACGAAGAGACCCTGCGCATCTACGGCAAGAACTGCCCGGATGACTGGATGGAGCGCAACGTCTACAGCCGCTACCCCATCGGCGGCGTGGTGCTGATGGCGCTGATCGACCTGGCGCTGTTCGGTGCCGCCGGCATCACCATCTGGGCCGTGCAGATGGCCTGGATTCCCGTCTGGGCCGCCGGCGTGATCAATGGCCTGGGCCATGCCATCGGCTACCGCAACTTCGAATGCCGCGACGCTGCCACCAACCTGGTGCCTTGGGGCATCCTCATCGGCGGCGAAGAACTGCACAACAACCATCACACCTATCCGAACTCCGCCAAGCTCTCGGTGAAGAAGTGGGAGTTCGACATGGGTTGGGCCTGGATCAAGCTGTTCAGCTTCCTTGGCCTTGCCAAGGTGCAGCGCGTGGCGCCCATCGCCCATCGCGTCGAAGGCAAGGGCAGCATGGACATGGACACCGCCATGGCCATCCTCAACAACCGTTTCCAGATCATGGCCCAGTACCGCAAGCTGGTGATCGGCCCGCTGGTGAAGCAGGAACTGGCCAAGGCCGACGAGTCCGTCCGTCACCTGTTCCGCCGTGCCAAGCGCCTGCTCTCCCGCGAGACCAGCCTGCTCGACGAAGGCCACCAGGCGCGCATTGCCGCCATGCTGGAGCAGAGCCAGGCCCTCAAGGTGATCTACGAGAAGCGCCTGGCGCTGCAGCAGATCTGGGTCAAGACCAGCGCCAATGGCCACGAGATGCTCGAAGCCATGAAGCAGTGGGTGCACGAGGCCGAGGCCAGCGGCATCCAGTCCCTGCGCGACTTCGCCGAACAGCTGAAGACCTACTCCCTGCGTCCGGCCGCAGCCTGACGCTGGAAGTGCCCATGAAAAAGGCCGGCTCGATGCCGGCCTTTTTTGTTTCTGCCTGCTGCTCCGAACCTGCACCTGACCCCCCAGGTCGGTGCGCATGGCGCACCCTACAGCGGAGCTGGGGGCTTGGGTTCCCGCTCGATGCCAACCGTAGGGTGCACCGCGCGCACCAGGGGATGCTGACTATTGCAGTGCTTCGGAATCTGAATCAGAACACCTCGATCGGGTAGTCCACAATCAGGCGCAGCTCGTCGACGTCGTTGTCCACCGCGCTGTAGCCGTTGCCGCCGCGATGGTTGGCCCAGCGGGCGCGCAGGGCGAGGTCCTTCGCCGGGCCTTGCTGGACCACGTAGCGGATATCCAGGTCGCGCTCCCAGTGCTTGGCGTCCTTGCCGTCGGCGCTGAACCAGTAGCCGTAGCCGGGGCTGTTCGGGTCCACCTTGGTCAGGTCCAGCTCGCCCCGGGAGTAGGCCACCTGGGCGCTCAGGCCGGGCATGCCGAGACCGGCGAAGTCGTAGGCGTACTGCAGCTTCCAGGATTTCTCGTTGGGGCCGTTGAAGTCCGAGTATTGCTGGGAGTTGTCCAGGTAGATGCTGTCGCCCTGGTTGATGTAGTCGAACGGCGTGTTGCCGTTGACCTTCTGGTAGACGGCAGTGACGGTGTGGTGGCCGATGCCCACCGCGAAGTGCGCGCTGTAGGTGTTGTTCTCGATATCGCCGAGCAGGGCGTCGCCGGCGTCCTGGGTGCGGTAGTAGTTGATGCCGGGATTCAGGCTGACCAGCTCGTTCAGTTGCCAGCTGTAGTCGAGGTTCGCGTAGTACTGCTTCCACACATCCTGCAGCTCGGCGGTATAGAGGCTGCTGGAAAGGCCTTCGATGCCGGTCCAGGTGCCGCCCAGCCAACTGATGTGATGGCTTTTGCGGTCGTCCGGGAAGACGCCGTAGGAGGTGTCGATACGGCGGTGGCCGCTCTGGTTGTAGGGCTTGTTGAAGCTCACCTGGCCGCCTTCCAGGCGCAGGTCCCGGACGCTCTGGTTGACCAGGCTCACGCCCCGGAAGGTCTGCGGCAGCATGCGGGTGGCGCCGCCGGCGATCACCGGGTTGCTGATGAACTGGTCGCCGAGCTTCAGCTCGGAGTCGAAGCCACGCAGCTTGAGCGCCGCGCCGCCGCTGGAGAAGGAATCTGGTGCTTCGCCGTACTTGAGCCCCTCCTTGTCCGGCGCGGTGACCGGGAGAATGGACGAGCCGCCGGTACCGCCACCGCCGTCCAGCTTCAGGCCGAGCATGCCGTAGGCATCCACGCCGACGCCGATCGTGCCCGGCGTATAGCCGGAACTGAACAGGCCGATGAAGCCCTGGCCCCATTCCTGGCTGTTCTGCACCTGCGGGTCGCGGCGGTCGCGGTTGAAGTAGTAGTTGCGGGTCTGGATGGTCAGATGGGAACCGTCGACGAAGCCTTCGCCTGCGGCGGTATCGTCGGCCTGTGCGTTGGCGGCCAGCAGCGCGAGGGCGAGCGGGGTCATCAGGTACTTGGCGTTCACGTTCTTGTTGCTCCTTTGGTCTTGGCAGTGCAAGGGGTCGCGGCGCGGCCGCCTCTGGCGGGCGACTAGGCCGGTGAAACGTCAACCTCCTGGTGTTGGCTGCGGACAGCGCAAAAAAAGGCCGCTCATGGTGAGCGGCCTGAACAGGACGTCGATAAAGGAGCTGTCACGCATCAACGTCAGGAGGTGGAGAACAGGGAGGGGCGGGGATCAGCTGTCCTGGTTGGCTTCGGACTGCGTCTGCTGATCGGCGCCTTGCTTGGCGATGGCTTCCTGCTGGGCGGCGTCAGCGCGCTGCTCGGCCAGCGCTGCATTGCGCGCAACAAAGGAGCCGGATTCTTCGGCCAGGGTCAGTTGCGAGAAAAACAGAGGAATTGCGGAGAAAATGGCGGCAAAAATCGCATTACGTTGCATAACTTGGAACCTCTCAGATGGTTTCTTGCGAAACATGGCGCCATCTTAGGGAGGCCCCTGCAGGGGAAAAATAGCGGTTTCAGTGAAGAACTATTTCTCGCGACGCAACAATTTGGAATTGATGGCCCAGTGCTTCGGATCTTCCAGCAGGGTCTCGTCCTGGGTCAGCAATGGGGGCAGCTCGGCCTTGAGGAACTCCACCCAGGTCTTGATCTTGGCGTCGAGGAAGCGCCGCGACGGGTAGATCGCATAGATGTTGCGCTCACGCAGGCGGTGCTCCGGCAGCAGCCGCAGCAGCTTGCCCTCGCGCATGGGCGGGCAGGCGACGAAGGAGGGCAGCAGGCAGATGCCCATGCCGGCCTGGGCGGCCTTGGCCAGGGACTCGGCGACGTTCACCTGGAAGCTCTCGGCGGGCAGCACGTTGAACTCGCCCTGCTCGCCGTTGAACACCCAGCTGTCCTCATAGAGTGGGTCGAGCAGGCGCAGGTAGCGGTGATGCTGGAGGTCCGTCGGGCCGATGGGGACGCCGTGCTTCTTCAGGTAACCGGGCGCGGCGCAGAGCACGCTGAACATCGGCCCCAGCACCTGGGCCACCATCTGCGAGTCGGGCAACTCGCGGGCGAAGGTGATGATGACGTCGTGGCCGTCTTCCAGCAGGTCGGGGGTTCGCTGGGACAGGGTCAGCTCCACCACCACTTCCGGATAGAGCTCGGAGTAGCGCGCCACCAACGGAGTGAGGTGCTGCAGGCCGAGGCCGGTCATGGTGTGCACGCGCAGACGGCCATGGGGCTTGAGATGGGCGCCGCGCGCCTCGGCGGCGGCTTCGTCCACTTCGCCGAGGATCTGCCGGCAGCGCTGCAAGTAGCGTTCGCCCACTTCGGTCAGTGCCAGGCGGCGGGTGGTGCGATGCAGCAGGCGGGCCTGGAGCTGCTGCTCCAGCTCCGACACCAGGCGAGACACCTGGGCGGTGGACAGGTCCATGGCCTGGGCGGCGGCGGTGAAGCTGCCGGTGTCTATCACCCGGACGAAAACCCGCATGCTGTGGAGCGTGTCCATTGTTACCCCTCGTGTAAGGCAGCTTCTCTCAATCGCGAGATTATCCACGATTCCCTGATAAATATACTGGCTCCCCAGAGCGGCGAAGGCCGAGGTCTTGCCGTTCCAGTCTTCCCACCCGCCTTCGCTGCGGGCCCCTTCGAGGTACGCATGACTCCGGATCAAAGATTCGCCCGTCGGGTCCAGGCGGCCATCGTCCTGTTCGTCCTGCTGTTCGCCTACTTCCTGGCGGCGGACCTGTGGATGCCCATCACACCCCAGGCGCAACTGACCCGCCCGGTGCTGCGCATCGCACCACGGGTGGACGGCCAGGTCCTGGATGTCGCCGTTGCCAACAACCAGCACGTCGAGGCCGGCCAACTGCTGTTCCGCCTCGACCCCGAACCCTTCCGCCTCGCCGTAAGCGCCGCCGAGCTGGCGCTGGAGCAGGCCGGGCAGGACAACCGCCAGCTCGACGCCGCCATCGCCGCTGCCCGCGCAGACCAGACCGCCGCCCAGGCCTCGGCCACCGAGCTGCAGCGTGAGGCCTCGCGCCTCAGTCGCCTGGTGCAGAGCCAGCACGTGTCGCGCCAGCTATTCGAGCAGACCGAAGCCCAGCGCGAGGCCGCCCAGGCCAAGCTGGCTGCCGCCGGTGCGCGGATTCGCGAGCTGTCGGCCCAGCGCGGCGCCGCCGGTGACGACAACCTGCGCCTGCGCCAGGCCCGCAACGCCCTGGAGCAGGCCCGCCTGCAACTTCAATACAGCGAAGTGCGCGCCGAACGTGCGGGCACCCTGAGCAACCTCCAGCTGTCCCCCGGCGCCTTCCTGCATGCCGGCAACCCGGTGGCCGCCCTGGTGGCGGACGACGCCGACATCAGCGCCGACTTCCGCGAGAAGGCCCTGCGCTACGTGCGCCTGGACGACGGCGCTTCGGTGGTGTTCGACGCCCTGCCCGGGCACATCTTCCAGGCCAGGGTCAGCGCCATCGACGCCGGCGTGAAAGAAGGCCAGCTCGATGCCAACGGCGACCTCGCCGCACCGGCGATCTCCGACCGCTGGGTGCGCGACGCCCAACGCCAGCGCCTGCACGTCAGCCTCACCGAAGCCTTGCCCCACGCGCTGCCCAGCGGCGCCAAGGCGACGGTCCAGCTCTATCCGCGCGACTCGCACCTGGCCGACCTCTTCGGCCGCCTGCAGATCGCCGTGATCAGCATCCTGCATTACGTGTACTGATGAGCCGCAAGACCGCCCTCACCGAGAACGACCTGCGCCAGTGCCTGCGCCTCGCCGGCGGCGGCACCCTCGGGCTGTTCATTTGCAAGCTGATGGGCTGGGACAACGGCTCCTTCTTCTGCGTCTACCCCATGCTCCTGCTTGGCCTCACGCCCAGCATCAACGCCCATGTCGTCCGCCAGTTCCTCTTGCAGTCGGTGGTGGTCAGCGTCGAGGTGCTGCTGATCTACGGCCTGTTCGGCGACCGGCCACAGCTGATGGCGCCCCTGACCTTCCTGGCGTTCCTCTGGCGTTTCCGCCTGATGGCCCAGGGGCCGCTGTTCATGTTCGGCGCACTGGGCAGCGTGTTTCTCTCCATCCAGCTGCACTTCGCCAGCTACCCGGACACCCACCTCTACGACCTGGTCACCAGCAACCTGGTGGCCGCCGGTCTGACGGTGCTGATTGCCTGGCTGATGTTCTACCTCTTCCCCGACGCCGAGCCGCGCCCGCCCCGGCAGATGCCGGCCAAGGACCTGCCCAGCCAGCGTCACGAGGCCGTACTCGGCGCCACTATCGCCACCCTGTCGTTCATGGTGTTCCAGAGTTTCGACCTGCGTGACTCGCTGTCGGCGCAGGTGGCGTCCATCCTGGTGCTGTTCCCCATGCACTGGAACGGCATCCGCTTCGCCGGGCGCATCCGCGCCATGGGCACCCTGCTGGGCTGCGCCATCGGCCTGGTGCTGCAACTGGTGCTCTACAGCCACTACGACGTGCTGCCGCTGGTGACCCTGATGTACTGGACGGCGGCCTTCTGCTGCGCTCGCATCCATGTGCTGGAAGGCGCCCAGGGTATCGGCTTCGGCGCGTTGACCACCCTGGCCATCGTCTTCGGCCAGTACCTCACGCCGCAGCACGACGTGGTCTATTCCATTGCCTACCGCCTGAGTTCGGTGTGCGTGGCGGTGTTCCTCACCCTGGTGGCGGTGTTCGCCCTGCACCGGTTGCTCAACCGCTTCGCCGCCTTCCGTCATGCCAGCCACGCCTGACCGTCGGTTCTATCGCCGGGAGCACTTTTGCCCGCCTAATCTGTCGAAGGCAGGTCCTTTTAAGGTAGTGGCCGAATGGAAACGTCCCTCGAATCCCCAAGCGAACTGGAAAAACTCACCCTTGCCCTGCTTCACAGCCGTGGCGAGGTGGAACGGCTGCGCGAGCGCGAAGCGATCTACAGCAGCCTGCTGGGCAGCGTGAATGCCGTGCTCTGGGCCTTCGACTGGGAGGCCCAGCGGATCATCTACGTCAGCCCTGCCTACGAGACCATGTTCGGCCGCTCGGCAGCCCTGCTGCTGGCGGACTACAGCGAGTGGCGCAACTGTATCTACCCGGACGACCTGGACTACGCCGCGCAGAGCTTCGCCGAGGTGCTGGAGAAGGGCGCCATCGAGGCGCGCGAGTACCGCATCATCCGCGCCGACGGCCAGCTCCGCTGGATCAGCGACAAGTGCTTCATCAGCCAGCGTGGCGGGCAAGGGCATTCGACCATCGTTGTCGGTATCGCCGAAGACATCACCGAGAAGAAACAGCTGGAAGGCGAGCTGCACCGCCTGGCCACCACCGACGTGCTGACCAAGAGCAGCAACCGCCGGCACTTCTTCGACTGCGCCCAGCGCGAGTTCGAGCACTCCGTGCAGTTCGGCAGCCCGTTGGCGTTCATCCTGCTGGACGTCGATGACTTCAAGAAGATCAACGACACCCACGGCCACCAGATGGGCGACCAGGTGCTGCAGCGCATCGCCCAGTGCGGCGCCAACACCCTGCGCCGGGGCGACCTGTTCGGCCGCATCGGTGGCGAGGAATTCGCCGCGCTGCTGCCCGGATGCCCGCCGGACCTGGCGTTGCAGATCGCCGAACGCCTGCAGCGGGAAGTGCACCGCCTGCTCTTCAACGTCGACGGTACGAGCTTCGGCATCACCGTCAGCCAGGGCCTGGCCAACCTGCGCGACGACGGCAACCTCGACAGCCTTTACGCCCGCGCCGACGCCGCGATGTATCAGGCCAAGCGCGGTGGCAAGGACCAGATCGTCCTCGCCGATTGATCGTGCAGCGAAGCCCAACACGGTGCGGGCGCCGACGCCGATCAGAGCGCAATGAACTCCGGCCGTACCCCCTCCACCCGCTGCAGAACCGGCGGCAGATAGTCGCCATCCCCCGTGAGCTGGTGCAGCAATTGCTCCCGCAGCCTGTGGAAATCCGCCCCCGTGCGCTGCCGTGGATGGGGCAGGTCGATCTCCACCACTGACTTGATCCGTCCGGGCCTCGGCGCCATGACCACCACCCGGTCGGCCAGGTAGATGGCCTCTTCGGCATCGTGGGTGACCAGCAGCGTAGTGATGCCGGAGCGTTCGCGGATGGCCAGCAGCTCGTCCTGCAATTGCTGGCGGGTCAGCGCATCGAGGGCGCCGAAAGGCTCGTCGAGCAACAGGATGCGCGGACTGGCCACCAGACCGCGGGCGATCGCCACGCGCTGCGCCATGCCACCGGAAAGCTGGTGCGGGTAGGCCGACTCGAATCCCTTCAGTCCCACCAGTTGCACGAACTCGTGCACCCGCCGGGCTCGCTCGCCCTGGGTGAGCTTCTCGTTCACCAGCCCCAGGCCGATGTTCTGCGCCACCGTCAGCCAGGGGAACAGCCGGTGCTCCTGGAACACGATGCCGCGTTCGCCGCCAATGCCCGAGACTGGCGCGCCGTCCACGCGGATTTCACCGCTGAATTCCGTGTCCAGTCCCACCAGCAGGCGCAGCAGGGTGGACTTGCCGCAACCGCTGGAGCCGACGATGGCGATGAACTCGCCCTCGTTGATCGCCAGGCTGAAATCCTGGATGGCCTCGAAGGCCTGGCCGTCCACCGAGAAGACCTTGCCCACCCGATCGAAGCTGACCAGGGGCGCAATGGCGTGGGGCTGGTTGGCCGCTTCCCGGACCGAGGGATTGAAAGCATTCATGCGTGTCTCCAGCGCGTCGCGCGCGTTTCGATGCGTTGTCCGAGGGCGCCGAGCAGGGCGCCGACCAGGCCCACCAGCAGCATGGCGGCCATGACCTGATCCATGCGGAACAGCTGCTGCGCGCCGAGCATCAGACTGGCGATGCCGCCATCGGATGGCATGAAGTACTCGGCGCCGATGGTGCCCAGCCAGGCATAGATCAGCGCCAGGCGCAGGCCAGCGAATATCGCCGGGGCCGCGCCGGGCAGCACCAGCAGGAGCAGGCGTTTGCCCAGGTTCAGGCGCAGCGCACGAGCGGCTTCCTCCAGTTGTGGCGACAGGCCGGCGATGCCGCGCTGGGTGGCGATGAACAGCGGGAAGAACGCCGCCAGGCTGACGAACACCACCTTGGCCGCTTCGCCCAGGCCGAACCAGGCGGTGAGCAGCGGCGCCCAGGCGAACAGGGCCACCTGACGCAGCGCCGACAGGCTCGGCCCCAGCAGGCGTTCGGCTCGGGCCGAGAGCCCCAGCAGCAGGCCCAGCAGGAAACCTGCGCCTCCGCCGACGGCCAGACCGGCCAGGGTGCGTTGCAGGCTTAGCTGCATGGCCTGGGGCAGGGAGCCATCGTTGAAGCCGTCCGCCAGGCTGCGCGCCACGTCCAGCGGCGAGGCGAGGATGTTGCGGTCGACCCAGCCGAGGCTGCTGCTGGTTTGCCAGATTGTCAGCAGCGCGAGGGGCAGCAGGGCGCCTTGCAGACGTCGCCAGCCACCGGCGGCATGACGCTGGCGCTGCTCGCCAGTGGCTGGCTGCGGCCAATGCAACAGGTGCCGTTCCACTACGCCAAAGCCGCGGTCCATCAGCGCCCCGACCAGGCCGATGAGCAGGATGCAGAGGAACACCAGATCGAGCATGAACAGCTGGCGGCCCCAGACCATCAGGTAGCCCAGGCCTTCGCTGGAAGCCAGCAGCTCCACCGCCAGCAGCGAGGTCCAGCCGGTGGCCAGGGCCAGACGCAAGCCGGCGAGGAAGGCAGGCAGGGCGGCCGGCAACAGCAGGCGCAGGAACAGCAGGTGCCGGGGCAGGCGCAGCACGGCGGCTGCCTCGCGCAGCTTGGGCTGGGCATCGCGCACGCCTACCAGGGTATGCAGGGTTACCGGGACCACGACCGCCTTGATCAGCACCACCAGCTTGAGCAGCTCGCCGATGCCGAAAAACAGCATGAAGAGCGGAATCCAGGCTAGGGTGGGGATCTGTGCCAGAGCCACGAAGGTCGGGTACACCAGTGCCTCGGCGCGTTTCGAAGCGCCCAGCCAGGTGCCCAGCAACAGGCCGCCGGCGACACCCACCAGCAGGCCCCAGAACAGCCGCTGCAGACTTATCCACAGGTGGCTCCAGAGTTCGCCGGAGCCGAATTCCACGGCGCTCTGCCAGACCAGTGCGGGCGCCGGCAGGATCTGCTCGCTCATCCAGTGGAAGCGGCTCGCGAGGACCCAGAGCAGGGCCAGGCCGAGGGGCAGCAGCCAGGGTAGAAGGGCATCGGCATGACCGCGCAGCCAGCCGGGTGGGGCAAGTGCAGCGGGCGCCCAGGTCAGGGTTCGGCTCATTTCCATCTCCCGAACGGTGGTTCTTGAATTATTCTTTTGTGGAATAAAAACAAGTTAATTAATGACTTATATGGATAAAAACACGCTGATTCAGCGACGGGAAGGCGCCAACCGATGCCTTCTGCTCATATTTTTTATGCCTTTGCTGCATGCCCCATTGCAGGCCGCGCCGCGCTTCGCTTAGGTCGTTCAGTTACTAAAAAATGAATTTTTAATATTTGTTTGGCCTATGAACTCGCGCCTAGCTTCCGCTCCACAGCGCCGGTGATTGCCGGCGGCAGCCAGCCAAGGAGCGCGCCAGCATGAAAACCCTGCTCAACCATGTTCTCGGGGCCTTTGCCTCTCCATTGCTGATCGGTCTGCTCGGAGCCTTTCCGCTGGCCGCCCAGGCCGCCTCGGCCCAACCCGAATCCATCCGCATCGCCGTGCCCGACCTCAGCGCCGGCAGCGGGCACAGTGGTGGCGGCGTGGTTGACGTCCTGCGTGAGCGCAAGCTCTTCGAGCAGGAGTTCGCCAAGGACGGTATCCGCATCGACTGGCGCTTCTTCAAGGGCGCCGGCCCGGTGATCAACGAAGCCCTGGCCAACGGCCAGGTGGACTTCGCCTACCTCGGCGACCTGGCGGCCATCGTCGGCAAGGCCAACGGCCTGGATACCCGGGTGGTCAGCGCCAATACGCGTGGCGTGAAGAGTTACCTCGGCGTGGTACCGGGCTCCGGCATCAAGACCCTGCAGGACCTCAAGGGCAAACGCGTCGCCGTGTTCCGTGGCACCGCCCTCCAGCTGTCCTTCGCCAGCGCCCTGGCCAGCCAGGGCCTCAGCGAGCGTGACCTGAAAGTGATCAACCTCGACTTCAATGCTGCCGGCGCGGCCCTGGCGGCCAAGCAGATCGACGCGACCTGGGGCCTTTCCAACCTGATCGCCCTGCGCGAGCGCGGTCTCGCGGAACTGCCGCTGAGTTCCCGCGACCTCGACGGCGCCGGCAGCACCCAGGCTGTGCTGGTGGCCACCGGTGACTTCATCCGAAATTACCCGGATGTGGTGGGGCGCCTGGTAAAGGCCCAACAGCAGGCAGTGAGCTGGCTGCGTGACGACGCCAACAAGGACGCCTACGTGGAACTGGTATCGCGCCTGGCCAGCTACCCGCCGGCGATTCTCAAGAACGACCTGGCCCAGGAGAATTTCAGCCGGTACTTCGATCCCCGCCTGGATGCCGAATTCATCACCCTGCTTCAGCAGGGTGTGGATCTGGCGGCCAAGGAACGCCTGATCCGCCGGGGATTCCAGGTGAGCGAATGGGTGGATCCGCGTTTCATCGACGCGGCCTTGCAGGGGCCAGGACAGGCCTCGCGTTGACAGGGAGGTCTTGGACAGGAGGTCGCTGACAGGGAGTCATGAGAGCCGCCGCAAGGCGGCTTTTTTTATCCACAGGACATCGCGATTGAAATCGCCCCCACAGGGAGTGCATCAGCCCGGAGACCCGCACGGATAGCCCCCTCTCCCCCTGGGAGAGGGTTGGGGTGAGGGAAATGTAGGTTCTGCACCTGCCAGATCGCCCGCACGGACGCCCCCTCTCCTCTTCAGGGAGAGGGCTGGGGTGAGGGCAACAAAAGCCCCTACGCCGCCACCTCCACCGCATCCATCTCCACCAGCACCTCGATCAGCGCCCGCGCCGCCGGCGACAGGCGATAGCCCGTGCGGGTGACGATGCCGCAGCGCGCGGCCAGGCTGTCCATTCGCTCGGGCAGATTGCGCCAGTGCAGCAGGGCCAGTTCGCCGCGCTCCAGCAGCGGGGCAATGGTTTCCTGCTGGGCAATGCCGATGGCATCGGTCTGGCGCACCACCTGCACCAGGGTGGGCACGTGGTCGCATTCCAGGCTGAGCTGGAAATCCGCCATCCCGCTGTAGCTCGCCAGCAGCTTGCGAATACCCGCTGGCAGGCGCGTGGCCGCCAGCGGGTAGTCGAACATGTCATTGGTGGAGAGGCTCTCCTTGGCCAGCAGTGGGTGTCCCTGGCGGCAGAAGAAACGTCCGTAACGCGGCGTCAGCGGACGGGTCTGGAAGTTGGGGTCAGCTTCGAACTTGCGTACGTCGGCGATGAAGAACTCGATTTCCTCGCGGGCCAGGCGCCGCCCCAGGACCTCCCAGTTGTTCACTTCAAAATGGGTGTGGATGCGCGGGTAGAGGCGCATGAAGCTGGCCAGCGCATCCGGCACCAGCTTGGTGGCCGGTGCCGGTCCCGCGCCGAAATGCAGCTCGCCGGCATCCAGCTTGGTCATCTGGTCGATTTCACGCACCAGGTTGCTTGCCCCCTGCACCAGGCGCAGGGCGTGTTGCAGCACCACCTGGCCCTCGGGCGTCGGGCGCAGGTCCTTGCTGCCTCGGTCCACCAGCTGGCAGCCGAAGTCCTGTTCCAGGCCCTGGATACTGCGGCTGAAGGCCGGTTGGGTGATGCCCATGGCGTCAGCCGCGCGAACAAAACTGCGGTGTTCGATCAGAGCGATGAAGTAGCGGAGCTGGCGCAGATCCATGGTGCTTTTCCGGCATCGAAAATATAGGGCGAAGGCATTTGTCGCGGCATTGGC
The DNA here is from genome assembly GCF_029873155.1 of Pseudomonas sp. BN515. Taxonomy (NCBI): domain Bacteria; kingdom Pseudomonadati; phylum Pseudomonadota; class Gammaproteobacteria; order Pseudomonadales; family Pseudomonadaceae; genus Pseudomonas; species Pseudomonas sp. BN515. The sequence continues at coordinate 55,984 of NZ_SSOH01000025.1, forward strand.
TGGGGTTTTAAATGCAGGCTCTTATTCCGTCAAATGCGCATTCGATAATTTATTAGACATATATCGAATAAGCATATGGCCCTTCTCCGCTGACACGAGGACCGCACCATGAGCAATGCCGCACTGGCCCAATCTCGGGCCGTAGAACTCGATATCCATCCCGTCGCCGGCCGCATCGGCGCCGAAATTCGGGGCGTCACCCTGTCGCCCACCCTGGACGCCGCCACCCTCGAAGCCATCCAGGCCGCGCTGGTGCAGTACAAGGTGATCTTCTTCCGCGGCCAGACCCAGCTCGACGACCAGGGCCAGGAAGCCTTTGCCAAACTGCTCGGCGAGCCAGTGGCCCATCCCACGGTACCGGTGCGCGAGGGCACCCATTACCTGCTGCAACTGGATGGTGCCGAGGGCCAGCGCGCCAACTCCTGGCACACCGACGTCACCTTCGTCGACGCCTATCCCAAGGCTTCCATCCTGCGCAGCGTGGTGGCGCCGGAGGCCGGTGGCGATACCGTCTGGGCCAACACCGCCACCGCCTACCAGGACCTGCCCGCGCCCCTGCGCGAGCTGGCCGACAAGCTCTGGGCGGTTCACAGCAACGAATACGACTACGCCGCCGTGCGGCCGCACGTTAGCGCCGAGAAGCTGGAGCAGTACCGCAAGGTGTTCACCTCTACCGTCTATGAGACCGAGCATCCGGTGGTGCGGGTGCATCCGGTAAGCGGCGAGCGCACGCTGCTGCTGGGGCACTTCGTCAAACGCATCAAGGGCTTCTCCCAGCCGGATTCGGCGCACCTGTTCACCGTGCTGCAGAGCCACGTCACACGCCTGGAGAACACCGTGCGCTGGCGCTGGCAGGCCGGCGACGTGGCCATCTGGGACAACCGGGCGACCCAGCACTACGCCGTCGACGACTACGACACCCAGCCGCGCATCGTCCGCCGCGTGACCCTGGCCGGTGACGTGCCGGTGAGCATCGACGGCCAGCGCAGCCAGACCCTGCGCAAGAGCTGATTGCTCCAATCAAAAGCCCCCACCGGAGCGATCCGCTGGGGGCTTTTGCGTTTGTAGGGTGCGCCGCGTGTTCCGAAAGCCTTGTCGCTACCGCACTGACAGGTTTGGCTGATTTGTGGCATCCGACACCGCGCAATGTTGGGCCTCGCTGCACTCGGACCAACCTACGGGGCATTCGATGCCTGCCGGGCATATTTTCGATGTTCTTAAGGCATGCATAAGAATTTGTCTTTTAAATTCATGTACTTAAAAACATATATTTCTAAAAGTAATTACAAAATCATTAAAAATTACTTTATGAGATAAGCCTTCCGCCCCAATCATCCCTCCATGGCCGACCGCTCTAGCTCGGCCATCTCGCCGGCCTTGAGCCGGCTGTCAATTCAACAAGCCCGGAGGCACAGGCCGGGCCTTTTTATCCCCAGGAGTCTTGCCCATGGGCAATGTCCTCGAAGCCGACAGCGGCCGTGAATTGCACTGGCAGGAAGTTCGCCGCCCAGGCGAGGTCCGTGACCTCGGCGTGCCGGTGCGCCAGGCGCTGGACCGCACGGTGTTCCGCAGCCCCGGCAACAGCCGCGTGCTCAGTCGCCGCGAAGCCTGGCTGCTGGGCGCCTTCGCCCTGGTCCTGCACGGCGCCGTGCTGCACTGGCTGAGCCAGAAGCCCACGCCGCCGCTGCCGGAAGTGCCGCCGCAGATTCCGCCCATGACCATCGAGTTCACCGCCCCGGCCCCGCCGGTGGTGGAACCGCCAGCGCCGGAGCCGCCGCCGCCCGTGATCGAGCCGCCGCCCCCGGTGGTCGAGGAACTGGCGGTGAAGCCGCCACCGCCCAAGCCGGTACCCAAACCCAAGCCGAAACCACAGCCGCCCAAGCCCGCGCCGAAGCCGGCCCCCAAGCCGGTGGAACCGCCACCCGCAGCGCCCAAGGCCGAAGCCCCGCCCGCGCCGCCGGCACCGCCGGCGCCAGCGCCGGTAACGCCACCCTCGGCCAACGCCGGCTACCTGAAGAACCCGGCGCCCGAGTACCCCGCCTTCGCCCAACGGCGCGGCTGGGAGGGCACCGTGCTGCTGCGCGTGCATGTGCTCGCCACGGGGCTGCCGAGCGAGGTGCAGGTGCAGACTAGCAGCGGCCGCGAACTGCTCGACGAGGCCGCGGTGCGCGCGGTCAAGCGCTGGACCTTCGTGCCGGCCAAGCAGGGCGAGGTCGCCCGCGACGGCTGGGTCAGCGTGCCCATCGATTTCAAATTGAACTGATCAGAGGATGACTCCATGGACCTGTTAACCAACCCCTTCGCCTCCATCGAGCACTTGGTGATCTGGCTGCTCATCGGCTTCTCCGTCGTCACCTGGGGCCTGGCCCTGGTCAAGGGCATCCAGTTCGCCCGCCTGAAACGCCGCGACCGCCAGTTCCAGAAGCGCTTCTGGAGCGCCACCAGCCTGGACAGCGCCGCCGAGCAGCTGCAGCAGCACGCTGGGGCCGCCGCCCACGTGGCCCAGGCCGGCTTCGCCGCGATCCAGGTGCAGGGCGGCCAGCCCGGCGACCTGAGCCAGGCGATCAACCACCAGGACCGCCTGGAGCGTGCCCTGCGCCAGCAGATCCAGCGTGAGCGCCGTTCCCTGGAGTCCGGCCTGGCGGTGCTCGCCTCGATCGGTTCCACCTCGCCCTTCATCGGCCTGTTCGGCACCGTCTGGGGCATCATGGAAGCCTTGAAGGGCATCAGCACGGCCGGCTCGGCCAGCCTGGAAACCGTGGCCGGCCCCATCGGCGCGGCGCTGGTCGCCACCGGCGTGGGCATCGCCGTCGCGGTGCCGGCGGTGCTGGTTTACAACTACTTCCTGCGCAGCCTGAAGCTCACCGCCGCCGACCTCGACGACTTCGCCCACGACTTCTACCTGCTGGCGCAGAAGAGCGCCTTCAAGCTGCTCGTCAACCCGGCCCCGGCACGTGCATCGGGCTCTGTGAAGGAGGCGTCCTGACATGGCCTTCTCCACCCAGGACAACGACGAAGTCCTTTCGGAAATCAACGTCACCCCGCTGGTGGACGTGATGCTGGTGCTGCTGGTGGTGTTCATCGTCACCGCGCCGCTGCTGACCAACGCCATCCCGATCAACCTGCCGAAGACCGAGGCCGTGGCCCCGCCGGAGCAGAAGGACCCGCTGGTGGTGAGCATCGACGGCGCCGGCAAGCTGTTCATCAACAAGGACGAGATCCAGCCCGATCTGCTGCAGACCAGCCTGGAAGCCGCCAAGGCGAAAGACCCGGAACTGCGCGTGCAACTTCAGGCCGACGACCAGGTGGACTACGGCGCCGTGGCCCGCGCCATGGCCTCCATCGAGCGGGCGGGCATCACCAAGCTCGCAGTGATTACCGCGCGCTGACGTAGGTTGGGCTGAGCTACGCGAAGCCCAACGA
>NZ_SSOH01000026.1:0-74230 GCF_029873155.1 Pseudomonas sp. BN515
CGTGGCACGGCCAGCCCCCTCTCCCACTTGTGGGAGAGGGTTGGGGTGAGGGCAGGTGGGCAATGCAGGGAGTTTGAGGGGAGACCTTCGGCCTCCTTGGCGATTGAAATCGCCCCACAGGGCTGGGATTTCAGCTGGCTAGGGCGCCACCTTCCTCCCGGCCATGTGCTTCAGGTAACCAAGCAGCTGCCCAAGCTCTTCATCCGTAATGGCTTCCTTCGAGAACCCCGGCATCTTGCCCTCGGGCCAGCGGCGCAGGCTTTGCGGGTCGCGGATGTAGCGGGGGAGGAAGTCGCCGGCGAGGTATTCGGTGGGGTTGTGGGGGATGTTCAGGTCCGGCCCGAACTGGGCGTCGCCCGCGCCATTGAGTCGGTGACAAGCCAGGCAGTTCTTCTGGAACTGGGCGAAGCCGGCCTTGACCTCGGCATTGGCGTCGTTGGCCGGGAGCAGGGCCGGAAAGCGTTCAGTCACCGAGGGCAGGTAGCGGATGCGCGCCACCTGGTAGGGCCATTGTTCCGGGCCGATGCGGGCGGCCTTGGGGTCGGTCCAGACCAGGTAGAAGGGGCCCGCGCTCGGCTTCCCCGCAGCGAGCGGAGGCCAGGGGCTGGCCGGGTCTTCGATGGCCAGCCAGGCCTGTGAACCCTTCTTGGCCAGTAGCGGGGCGGCGGTGAGTTCGGCGGCAAAGCCGTCCAGGGCCACGGCCTGCAGGTGCTGCTCCGGCGTCACGCCTTCCAGCAGCACGGCGAGCGGAACGGCGCGATAGCGCATGGTCTTCTTGTAGGAGACGTCGTCCGGGATGGTCAGCTCTCGCGCCTGGGGATGGGTGAGCAGGGCGCCGGTTTCCCAGGTGCGGGAGCCGCCGGGCAGGTCCAGGGTCAGCTCGGCGGCGTGGAGTGGGGGAATGCAGAACAGCAGTGCGAGCAGCGCATTGCGCATCGATCAGTCCTTGTGAAGTGCGGTTTTCAGGTCCAGGTAGCCGCCGCCATTGATCACTCGACTGTAGCCCAGGCCCTGAAGGGTGTCCTGGGCGATGCTGGAGCGACGGCCGCTGCGGCAGTAGACGACTATAGGCGTGTTCTTGTCCGGGGCGATTTCGGCAATTCGCTGGCCGATCTCTTCAAAGCCGATACTGCGCGCGCCGGGGATTGCGCCCTGGGCAATTTCTTCCGGGGTACGTACATCGATGAGGACGGCATTGGGCTGTTGCATGGCTTGGACGGCGGCAGCCTGGTCGGTATCGCCGGCAGCGGCGGGCAGGCTCAGGGAGAGGGCAAGAACAGCGAGGAGGTTTCGCATTATGGCGGCTCCTTCTAAAGCGTGTCCGGGCAAGCTATCACAATTGCCCGAGGGGGGCGCAGGCCGTTAGGATCGCGGCTTTCCGTCATTGTCAGAGCTCTGTTTCGGCGCCCGTTCAGGGCACCTGCAGCTCTTAAGGAGTGGCCGTGCTGGCCGAGTTGTTCGCAGTCATGGCGCCGGTGCTCATCGCCGCCGGCCTAGGTTACGGTTGGGCCCGTTTGGGGCAGCCCTATCCCACGGAGTTCATCGCGCGCCTGGTGCTGAACATCGGCACGCCGAGCCTCGTGCTCTCCACCCTGAGCCGCACCGAGATCGACCGCCATGCCTTCGGCCAACTGGCCATCGCCTGCCTGCTGGTCATGCTGGCCATGGGGCTGATCGGCATCCTGTTCAGCCGGGTATTCCGCCAGGACTGGCGCATCCTGGTGCCGGCCTACCTGTTCCCCAACTCCGGCAACATGGGCCTGCCAATTGCCCTCTACGCGTTCGGTGAGAAAGGGCTGGCGCTGGCGGTGGCCTTCTTCCTGGTGTTGTCGGTCGGGCACTTCAGCCTGGGCCTGCTGCTTTCCGGCACCGAGCGTTCGCCGAAGAAGCTCCTGGCCAACCCCATCATCATCAGCCTGGCGCTGGCATTGCCGCTGGTGATCTGGGACCTCCACCTGCCGCTCTGGCTGGCCAACACCATCAGCCTGCTGGGCGGGATGACCATTCCGCTGATGCTGCTGACCCTTGGCGTGTCCCTGGCCAGCATCCGCGTGCACCACCTGGGCAACGGCATGCTCCTGGGGGCGCTGCGGATCCTCTGCGGTGCCGCCATCGGCTGGCTGGTGGGCTGGGCGCTCGGCCTGTCGCCGCTGGCCCAGGGCGTACTGGTGATGCAGTCGTCCATGCCGGTGGCGGTGTTCAACTACCTGTTCGCAGTGCGCGCGGGTCGTTCGCCGGAGGCGGTGGCGAGCCTGGTGATGTGCTCGACGCTGCTGTCCTTCGCGTTGATTCCGCTGCTGCTGGCATGGTGGCTACCCGCGCTGCGTTGACCGCAATGGCGGTACGCAGCACAGGACGACCAGTTGACGGGTGACGATCAGCTGACCAGTCGGGTCAGGTTGGGAAGGATGAGAATGACGGTGGTGGCAAAGACGATCAGGCTCGCTTGCCGCATTTTCGGCTGCTTGAACATGGCCAACTGCCTTTGTTGTTGTTGGAGGCGCGTCGGTCAGGGCTCCCTACGGCCGGCCCGGAACCTCACCTTCCCCCGTGGCTTTTGACGAAATGCCGCCCCGGCAAATCCCGGCGGTGGCTGCATACATTTCAAACTCTAGGGCCGGCATCACATTGCGCTTATATCGGTTGGTAACTAGCGCGAGGGTGTTAGTAATGCCCGGCTATTGAGTGTGTCTGATGGCCATTGCCCAGCCCCGAAGCCAGACACATCCCTTTCGCCTTGGCCAGCAACTGGCCATCAACTGACCGTTCGTCTGAGCGCAGCGGTCAATGGGGCTGAGCATTTCCGTCATTGAGCACTTGGCCTATAGCGATAAGGTAGCCACAGCCTGCCGGGACTCCGGCGGTCCACGTACAAGAACAACAGGCACCAGCGGTGCCGCCTAGCTGCCTCAAGAGGACGCCATGACCGAAGCATTCATTTTCGACGCGGTGCGCACGCCCCGCGGCAAGGGCAAGAAGGACGGCGCTCTGCACAGCGTCAAGCCGGTCAACCTGATCGCCGGGCTGCTGCGCGCTCTGGCCGAACGCAATGACCTGGACACCAGCCAGGTGGACGACATCGTCCTTGGCTGCGTGACCCCTGTGGGTGATCAGGGCGCCGATATTGCCAAGACCGCCGCGCTGGTGGCCGACTGGGACGAGACCGTTTCCGGCCAGCAGATCAACCGATTCTGTGCATCGGGCCTGGAAGCGGTGAACCTGGCGGCGATGAAGGTGCGCTCTGGTTTCGAGGACCTGGTGGTGGCCGGTGGCGTGGAGTCCATGTCCCGCGTGCCCATGGGCTCCGACGGTGGCGCCTGGGCCATGGACCCGGAAACCAACTTCCACACCAGTTTCGTGCCCCAGGGCATCGGTGCCGACCTGATTGCCACCCTGGAGGGCTTCAGCCGCGCGGATGTCGACGCCTTTGCCCTGCGCTCCCAGCAGAAGGCCGCCAGTGCCCGAGCCAATGGCGCCTTCAAGAAGTCCCTGGTGCCGGTCACCGATCAGAACGGCATCGTCCTGCTCGACCACGACGAGTTCATCCGCGCCGACTCCACCCTCGAAGGCCTGGGCGCGCTCAAGGCCAGCTTCGAGATGATGGGCCAGATGGGCTTCGACGCCACGGCCCTGCGCAAGTACAGCCAGGTCGAGCGCATCGAGCACGTGCACACGCCCGGCAACAGCTCCGGCATCGTCGACGGCGCGGCCGCCATGCTCATCGGCTCCGCCGCCAAGGGCAGGGAACTGGGCCTGAAGCCCCGCGCGCGCATCGTTGCCACGGCGGTGACCAGCACCGATCCGACCATCATGCTCACCGGGCCGGCGCCGGCCACCCGCAAGGCCCTGGCCAAGGCCGGCCTGAGCGTGGCGGACATCGACCTGTTCGAGGTCAACGAAGCCTTCGCCTCGGTGGTGATGAAGTTCATGAAGGACATGGGCGTGCCGGAAGAGAAGGTCAACGTGAACGGCGGCTCCATTGCCATGGGCCACCCGCTGGGCGCCACCGGCTGCGCCATCCTCGGCACCCTGCTGGATGAGCTGGAGGCGCGCAACCTGCGCTACGGCCTGGCGACGCTCTGTGTCGGCGGCGGCATGGGTATCGCCACCATCATCGAACGAATCTGATCTGTCTGTAGGAAGCACTGATCGCGAAAGGTGCCCGGTGAGGGTGTTCGCGAGCAAGCTCGCTCCTACGGCTGCGAATGGGACATAAGAAATGACTGACGCCATCCGTTACGAAAAAGGCCAGGACAATATCGTCGTCCTGACCATGGACATGCCCGGCCAGAGTGCCAACACCATGAATGCGGTGTACCGCGAGGCCATGGCCAAGACCGTCGGACGCCTTGAAGCCGAGAAGGACAGCATCGCCGGCGTGATCATCACCTCGGCCAAGAAGACCTTCTTTGCCGGCGGCGACCTCAATGAGCTGATCAGGGTCACCAAGGCCGAAGCCAACGCCTTCTACCAGATGGTGCTGGGCCTCAAGGGCCAGTTGCGCCGCCTGGAAACCCTCGGCAAACCGGTGGTGGCTGCGATCAATGGCGCCGCGCTGGGGGGCGGCTGGGAAATCTGCCTGGCCTGCCATCACCGCATCGCCCTGAATGACAGCAGCGTGCAGCTCGGCCTGCCGGAAGTGACCCTCGGCCTGCTGCCGGGCGGCGGTGGCGTGGTGCGCATGGTGCGCCTGCTGGGTATCGAGAAGGCGCTGCCGTACCTCGCCGAAGGTCGCAAGGTGCGCCCGGAGCAGGCCCTCAAGGCCGGACTGATCCACGACCTGGCGCAGTCGCCGGAGGACATGCTGGCCAAGGCCCGCGCCTGGATCGTCGCCAACCCCAAGGCAGCGCAACCCTGGGACACCCCCGGCTACAAGATTCCCGGCGGCACGCCGTCCAGCCCCGCCGTGGCCCAGATGCTGGCCATCGCGCCCTCCGTGTTGCGTGACAAGACCAAGGGCTGCTTCCCGGCGCCGGAGAAGATCATGTGCGCCGCCGTTGAAGGCGCCCAGGTGGACTTCGACACCGCCCAGCTGATCGAGGCGCGCTACTTCACCGAGCTGACCACCGGCCAGGTGGCGAAGAACATGATCGGCACGTTCTGGTTCCAGCTGAACGAGATCAATGCCGGTAGCTCCCGTCCCAAGGGCCCGGCGCCTTACGTGACGAAGAAAGTGGGCGTGCTCGGCGCCGGCATGATGGGCGCGGGCATTGCCTACGTTTCTGCTATTGCCGGTATCGAGGTGGTGCTGAAGGACGTATCGCTAGAGGCTGCGGAAAAGGGCAAGGCCTATACCCAGGGCCTGCTCGACCAGCTTGTCAGCCGTGGCCATATGGCCGCCGAGAAGCGTGATGCCATCCTCGCCCGCATCAAACCGACGGCCAGCGACACTGACTTCGACGGCTGCGATCTCATCATCGAAGCCGTGTTCGAGAACCGCGAGCTGAAGGCCAAGGTCAGCGCCGCCGCCGAGGCCAACGCGCTGCCGGATGCGGTGATCGCCTCCAACACCTCGACCCTGCCGATCACCGGTCTGGCCCAGGCGGTGAGCCGTCCGGAGAAGTTCATCGGCCTGCACTTCTTCAGTCCGGTGGACCGCATGCCGCTGGTGGAAATCATCCGTGGCGAGAAGACCTCGGACGAAACCCTGGCCCGTGGCTTCGACTACGTGCTGCAGATCAAGAAGACCCCGATCGTGGTCAACGACAGCCGTGGATTCTTCACCTCCCGCGTATTCGGCACCTTCACCAACGAAGGTATCGCCATGCTGGGTGAAGGCGTATCGGCGGCGATGATCGAGAACGAAACCCGCAAGGCCGGCATGCCGGTGGGGCCGCTGGCGATTTCCGATGAAGTCTCCATGGGCCTGATGACCCACATCCGCAACCAGACCGCCGAGGACCTCAAGGCCGAGGGCAAAGTGATGCCGCAGCATCCGGCCTTTGCCGTGATCGACCTGATGGTCAACGAGTACAAGCGGCTGGGCAAAGCGGCGGGCGGCGGCTTCTACGACTACCCGGCGGGCGGCAGGAAGCGACTCTGGCCGGAGCTGAAGGCGCGCTTCGAGAAGGCTGACCGGCAGATCCCGCAGGAAGACGTGCGCGACCGCATCCTCTTCATCCAGGCCATCGAAACCGTGCGCTGCGTGGAGGAGGGCGTGCTCCATTCCGTGGCCGACGCCAATATCGGCTCCATCTTCGGCATCGGCTTCTCCGCGTGGACCGGTGGCGTGCTGCAGTTCATCAACCAGTACGGCCTGCGCGACTTCGTGGCCCGCGCCCGCTACCTGGCCGAGCAGTATGGCGAGCGCTTCGAGCCGCCGGCGCTGCTGCTGGACAAGGCGGCCAGGGACGAACGCTTCTAGGTTCCTGCGGCGCATAAAAAAACCGGCTCACTGTGAGCCGGTTTTTTATTTGCGCGCGGCGTGAGTCACGCCTTGGCGAAGCGGCTTTCCAGGTAACGGATGATGTCGTTGGACTCGTACATCCAGCGGCTTTCACCGTTTTCCTCGATGCGCAGGCAGGGCACCTTGATCTTTCCACCACCGGCCAGCAGGGCGGCGCGATGACCTTCATCGTTCTTCGCGTCGCGCAGGGCGATTGGCAGGTTCAGCCGGTGCATGGCGCGGCGGGTCTTCACGCAGAAGGGGCAAGCGTTGAACTGGTAGAGCGCGAGGTTGGCGGTCTCTTCCGCCACCTGGGCTTGCGCCTCGGCGGGGCGACGCAGCTTGCGCGGACGGGTGATGAAGTCGAGGAAGATGATCAACTGGCCCAAGCCGACTCGTAATGCCTTGATGAACACTGCTGCGTTCCCTTGAGTGAAAAACGGGGCGGCAGTCTACCGGAAGTTGACGGGTACGACGGAATTTAACGCCAGATGGTTGTTCCCAAGGCGGCGTTGAGGGTCTCGCCATGACGATTCAGTGGTTGCATCTCAACCCATCCAGACGCAGGTGCCCTTGTCCAGGCACTCCAGCATGAAGGGCTTGGGTACTTGCGGCAGGTTGCGCTGCGGTGGGTTGCTGGAATGGCCGCGCAGGGACAGTTCAGTGGTGATGCCGCGGCTGATGTTGTGGTTGGCCTCGATGTTCTTGGCGACCGCACCCACCGAGCCATGGGCGCAGCCGATCAGCGAGAAGCCGTTGGTCATGACAGCCAGGGCGGTGAGGAAATAGAGCCGGTTCCGTTGCTGTTTCATCGTCGTGATCGCCTGTTCCTGTCATCAACCCTGGTGTCTGCCACTCGGCTTCCTCTGGCTTGCCAGCAGCACCGGAATGCTCTGGCTCAGCTGCTGGTAGAAGCTCACCGATGCGTCCGTGGGGCTGACGCCGATGCGACCGCGTTCGTAACCGAGGCTGACCGCGAGGACCACCATCACCACGACGAAATACAGGCCGAGGCTGGCGAGGGCACCGTTGCGTGCGTACTTGATAGTGGGGTTGCTCATGACTGGACTCCGCGACCGGGTGGACTTGGGATGGGCGTAGAGTCGCGAAAATCGTTTCGATGAAAAAGCGACCTTCAAGCATGGTAACTATCGATGGAACCAATAGTTCCCCGAGGCGCCGTCAATTTTACTTGACGTGCTCGGGAAGCCCCGCGCTAGAGCGGTGTGGCCTCGCGGGTTCCGAGGGGGAGCAAGGAGGGCTGGAGCAGTCTATCGGCCCGTTAGGCGCAGGCTATGGAGAGGTAGACCAGACGGTATTTCAATCACACCGTCACTATGTTAAATAAAACGCACATTTCCCCCACATAGAGCCTCTCTGCATTTCAGGAACCATGAGCTAATGCCACTTCGCATCTGCATTCTCGAAACTGACATTCTCCGCCCCGAACTGATCGACCAGTACAAGGGCTACGGCCTTATGTTCGAACAGCTGTTCGCCAAGCAACCGATTGCCGCGGAGTTCAGTGTCTACAACGTGGTGCAGGGGCATTACCCGCCTGAGGGCGAGAAGTTCGATGCGTACCTGGTAACCGGCAGCAAGGCCGACTCCTTCGGGACCGACCCCTGGATCCTGAAGCTCAAGGAGTTCCTGCTGGCGCGCTACGAGGCCGGTGACAAGCTGCTGGGCGTGTGCTTCGGCCATCAACTGCTGGCGCTCTTGCTGGGCGGGCGTACCGAGCGCGCGACCCAAGGCTGGGGCGTCGGTACTCACAGCTACCAGCTGAAACAGAAGCCGGAATGGATGACTCCTGCGCTGGACGACCTGACGCTACTGATCAGCCACCAGGACCAGGTCACCCAGTTGCCCGAGAACGCCACGCTGCTGGCGGCCAGTGATTTCTGCCCGAACGCGGCTTACGCCGTTGGCGATCAGGTGCTGTGCTTCCAGGGGCATCCGGAGTTCGTCGCTGACTACTCCCGCGCAATCCTGGACCTGCGCCACGACTTCCTGGGTGATGAAGTCTACAAGCAGGGCGTGAGCAGCCTGGACCGCGACCACCAAGGGGCCGCCGTTGCCGAGTGGATGATGCGTTTCATCGCCCGCGACCGCGCCGCCTGATCCTCGCTTCACCCATGAGAAAGCCCGCCATATGGCGGGCTTTTTCGTTGGGCCTGATCCGGCTTGGCAATGCGTCGCCTTACAGCCATCCGTAGTGTTTGAAACTTGCATAGAGCGCGGTGCAGCCCGTCGCTACCACCCCCAGCACCCCGTAGTAGCCGTAGTGCCAGGTCAGCTCCGGCATGTACTGGAAGTTCATCCCGTAGATGCCGGCAATGGCCGTGGGGAAGGCGAGGATGGCGGCCCAGGCAGCGAACTTGCGCTGTACCACGCTCTGGCGCGAAGACTCCAGCAGGAGGCCGATCTCGATGGCGTGGTCGGCCATTTCGCGCAGGCCGGTGAGGTCTTCCAGCAGGCGTTTGACGTGAATGGCGATGTCGCGGAAGTAAGGTCGCATGTGCTTGTCGATGAAGGGGAAGTCCAGGCGCTGCAGTTCCTCGCAGATTTCCCCCATGGGGCCGATGTAGCGGCGCAGGCGCAGCAGGTCGCGGCGCAGGCAATGGATGCGTTCGACGTCGGCCTTGCCCAGCGGACGTTCCAGTACGGCCTGCTCGATTTCCTCCAACTCCGAATGGAAGCTGTCCATCAGCGGCCGGTAGTTCTCCATCACGAAGCTGAGCAGCGCGTAGAGAACGAAATCCTCGCCATGTTCGAGCAGCAGCGGGCGGGCTTCGCAGCGTTGGCGAACACGGGAGTAGGGGGCGGATTCGCCATAGCGGGCACTGATGATGTAGCCCTTGCCGGCGAACAGCTGAGTCTCGATGAACTGCAGCTCACCGTTCACCTCGATTGGCGAGTAGACCACCAGGAACAGGGCATCGCCGAAGGTTTCCAGCTTGGGCCGGGTGTGGCGGGTGAGGGCGTCTTCCAGGGCCAGTTCGTGCAAGTCGAACTGCCGCTGCAGGTTGCTAAGCTCTTCTGCGCCGGGGTCATGCAGGCCGATCCAGACGAAGTGCCCCGGCTTGCTGGCCCATTGCAGGCCTTCATCGAGGGTTATGTCGGTGACTTTCCGGCCTTTGGCGTACACAGCGGCGGCAACGACTCGACCCATGGTTCAGCTGTTCCTTCATCCGTTGTTGGGAAACGTGACGCGGAGATTAACCCGCTTGATCCTCTGAGTCTTGCCGAAGCCCGAGGTTCTGCAATGGCACGACTAGAGCAATTGCTCTAGATTGTTCACGCCCCTCGATCGGAACAAGGAGAACAAGGTGACCGAGGCTTTCCGTTTTTCCGCAGGTCGGTTCCATTGCCCTTATCGCGTCTATCGCTCGGCCGTTTCCGGGCCGGTACTGATCCTGCTGCCGGCGCTCGGCGTGGCGGCACGCAAGTACGAGAACTTCGCCCTTGGTCTGGTGGCCGCCGGTAACCACGTGCTGGTGGCGGATTGGCCCGGCCAGGGGGAGAGCGGTCCGCAGCCGAGCCGGCGTCTGGATTACGGTTACCGTGATCTGGTGGATGAGTTCGTGCCGAGCCTGCTGGCGATTGCCCGCGAACACTTCCCACATGGCCGCCTGGTGCTGGTGGGGCACAGTCTTGGCGGGCACGTCGCGACCCTCTTCGCGGCCGCCAACCCGGATGCTGACGTCACGGTGGTGGGCATCGCCTGCGGCAACATCCATTACCGCAACTGGCAGGGCCGGCATCGGCTGCTGACGCCCAGCGTCTCGGTGATTTTCAATCTGCTGACAGCGGTGTTCGGCTACCTGCCGGGCAAGACCATTGGTTTCGGTGGCCATGAAGCGCGCAGCCTCATGCGGGAATGGGGACGGGTAGCCTGGAGCGGCAACTTCGATCACCTCGGGCTGGCGCTGCATCCCGCTCGCATCAACCCGACGCAGTCCCATTACATCGGCCTGATTGGCGACCCCTTCGCGCCGGAAGCCTCTACACGGGGGCTGGCGGCCCTGATCCAGGAGCGGCCTTCAGTGCACATGCTGCCGTCGCCAAGACCCGCGTCCGAGAACGCCCATAGCGCCTGGCTGCGCGCGCCGGCAACTGTCGTGGAGGCCGTTGTGAGCGGGTTGGCGCAGTTCTCCAGGCAGCCCGCCGCCGGTCAGTCGGCCTGAAATATCTTGTTACGGCCGCTAGTGTTCAGGTGGTAACCCATCACGTGAAACGGGGCCTGTCATGACGCTAAAGAAGTGCTTGTTGGCGGCGGCGATCTGCTCGGTTCTGAGCCTGTCGTTCACCGTCCTGCCGGGTGATCTCTCCAGCACCTCGAGCGCCTACGCCAAGGATGGGGGCGGTGGAGGTGGCGGTGGAGGAGGTGGCGGTAGCGGCGGGGGCGGTGGAGGCGGCAGCGGAGGTGGCGGCCACGGCGGAGGTGGTAGTGGTGGTGGCAGCGGCGGCGGCCACGGTGGCGACGGCGGTGGCCATGGCAGCGGTCATAGCGGAGATGGTGGTGGCCACTCCGGCAACAGCGGTCGCGGCAGCGACCATGGTGACGATGGAGCGGACGACGGCGCCGATCATGACGTGGGTGAAGCCCATGGCGTTGGTCATGGCGCGGATGACGGTGCCGACCATGACGTAGGTGAAGCCCATGGCGTCGGCCACGGTGCGGACGATGGCGCGGATCACGACGTCGGCGATGACAACGGCGAGCACGCCGGTGGCGAGCCGGGCGACGACAACGGCGGATCCATGTAACCCCGGCCCTATAAAAAAGCCCCGCAGTGCGGGGCTTTTGCGTGTCCTGGGGTCAGGCCAGGTGCTGCTTGTCCAGTTCGATGGCCGCGTCCAGGGTCTCCAGAAGCGCTTTGCGCACCTTGAGCTTGGTGTTGCGGTGCGCGGTCATGTTGATCTTCTTCAGTTGCAGCGCGGCGGCACGTGCAGCCTCCTGCAGATGCTCGATCGGTACCACCTTGTCGAGGAAACCGGCATCCAGCGCGCCCTGAGGGTCGAACATCTCACCGTTGATCACCGAGCGATGGAAAGCCGACTTGCGCAGGCGATCGCGCGCCAGCTCGATGCCGACGTGGTGCATGGTCATGCCGATCTGGACTTCGTTCAGGCCGATGTTGAACGGGCCGTCCACGCCGATGCGGTAGTCCGCGGACAGCAGGATGAAGGCGCCCTTGGCCACGGCATGGCCCGGGCAGGCGACGATGACGGGGTAGGGGTGCGCCAGCATGCGGCGCGCCAGGGTGGAACCGGCGGCGACCAGGGCGACGGCGTTCTGCGGACCGGATGTCATCACCTTCAGGTCATAGCCACCGGAAAGGATGCCCGGCTGGCCGGTGATGATCACGATGGCGCGATCCTGTTCGGCGCGATCCAGGGCAGCGTTGAAAGCAGCGATCACATCCGGGGAGATGGCATTCACCTTGCCATTGCTCAGGGTCAGGGTGGCGATGCCGTCTTCGAGTTGGTAGGAGATCAGCTCACTCATGGCAGGTTCCTTGTTAAGAAGTGGACCGACGTTACTCAGCGCTACCGTGGAGGTAAAGGACTGAGACTGACCGGTTAGTCAGCCCGTGCGCGGCACTCTGCGTATACCTTGCACCAAAGCGCCCAAAGCCCCCGGTTGGACCCTTGACAGCAAAGGGTGAAAAAGGCAGGCGAAAATAATTTTCATAAACGCATGAAATTTATGAAAAAAGTGTTTGCATTCCGAAAAGCACTCCACTAAATTAGCGCACCTCGACGGGGCCAACGCCTCGAAGAGATTCCGGTGAGGTGTCCGAGCGGTTGAAGGAGCACGCCTGGAAAGTGTGTATACGGGAAACCGTATCGAGGGTTCGAATCCCTCCCTCACCGCCACTTTCCGTATAGATAAGCCCCTGATTTCTAACGAGATCAGGGGCTTTTTCTTTGCCTGCGAAAAAGCGGGTGTCGAAAAAGTGTCGATGATGGAGTGGCCTTCCATAGACATGGGGCCGCTCTGCTCAATCGGCCTCATCCACAAGCCTACGTCTTCCTCGGCAGAGGGCCTCTCAGTTCCGGGCGCACTATCAAACCTGATTTCGACCCTCTTCCCTCTTCCCTCTGTCTTGCAAGAGAATGCAAAGAGGACAGTACATCGGTGTTGATAGGATTTTCGCCTAGTTGCGAGAGGAGGTAGGGATTGTTGTCCGAAGATAGAGATATCCATTGTTCCGTTTGTGGGAGGGAGATGCAGTGGGATTTTACGGAGATATCTCATTTTCGCCCAAAAGGAAAAAGGGTTGTCTTTGATTGGGATAATCTTGTTGCAGTTTGCGAGAAATGCAATGTACACGCTCGAGAATTTGAGTTTGCTAGTTTTCTCGCCGAGTTAATGGCGCGAAGCTCAAGCTTTAGGGGTGTAAAAAGAGAGGTCCTGCTGGGGAGTGAAGTTCGGTATCGAGCAGATATAGTTGCGGTTGAGGCTGGTGTTGGAAAGAATCTACTAATCGAGTGTAAAGGCGCTCCTCATTTCAGTGTTGGGTGGGTGCGCCAAATTATTAAGCAGCTTAGGCTATACCAAGATGCATTTGGTGAATGCCAAATGATATTGGCTACGCCGGCAACCTTGCTGGATGAACATCGCGCCATTCTTCAGGGTGAAGGTGTAGAGGTTTGGGATCTTGATTTTTTGGTTAAAAGGTTTCGTGATCAAATTCCAGAGGCTAACTCTAGCTACTATAAAGAGTTGTTTTCTTCTTATATTTCTAGGCGCAGGGAGGCTAGTCGGGAGTATCAGTTAATAAGGTCTCTTTCTGACTGCGCTTTTGGAAAGAAAGACTGCTATGTGTATCAAAGTCTAGTTGGCGATATTCTTGAGTATTTATTCTCTCCTCCTTTGGATAAGCCGATCGCTGAGTTATCAGATCAGTCCAAGGCAAATCGCCGAGATTTTATAATTCCGAATTATATGGATAGTGGGTTTTGGGCGTTTATGAGGGAGAAGTATAGCGCTGACTATATCGTGGTTGATGCGAAAAACTATACAAGGAAAGTGAAGAAGCAGGAAGTTCTCCAGATGGCGAACTATCTAAAAGGCCACGGCGCTGGTTTGTTCGGGATTATCGTGTCGAGACTCGGTGGCGATGCTGCGGGGTGTGAGCATACATTGAGGGAGCAATGGCTGATACACAAAAAACTTATTCTTGTGCTTGATGATGATGATGTTAAGTCTATGCTTATGGCGAAAGCTGATGGGAGACCTCCAGAGGAAGTTCTCGGCCAGAAGATTGAGAGGTTTAGATTGTCTATGTAATCGTATTAAGCCATCGCTTTCCGGGGTGGAATGGTCAGAAGATGCTATTTCAGTATTTGAAGTGGATTAAATTTCAGCGCATCTACCAAGTGGTCAGGTGACAGATGGGCATACCGCATCGTCATGGCCAGCGATGTATGCCCCAGGATCTTCTGCAGCGTCAGGATGTTCCCGCCGTTCATGATGAAATGAGAAGCGAACGTATGTCTCAGGATGTGGCTGGCCTGGCCCTGGGGCGCGTTGATGTTCGTTGCTCGCAATACCCGCCGGAAGGTCTCCATGCAATGCGTAAAGCACCCGTTGCGAGCCAGGTGGGCCTTCAGTTCTTTCTCTAGTTCGGCGCTGATGGGAATGGTGCGGGTGCGCTTTGATTTGGTGTTGGCAAAGGTGACGGTGCCATTGCGTACCAAGGCAGGATCAAGACCTTCCACTTCTCCCCAGCGTGCGCCAGTTGCCAGGCATACCCGGGCAATCATCGGCGGGTGAGGGGAGCTGTCGCGCGCGTCCAGGGCGTCTAGCAAGGTACTGATTTCGTCCAGGCTCAGGAATGACAGAGCGCGCTCCTGGAGCTTGATCGGTCGCACCCGTTCCAAGGGATTCCGGTATTCAATCTCACCCAGTTGGAACAGCTCGTTGAAGACAGCCTTTAAGTAGCCCAGGCGGTTGTTGAGCGTCTTCCCGGCTACACCTTTCTCCATCTGTTCTCGGCGAAGCTCGTTGACCTGGTTACCAGTAAGTTCCCGGCCGAGTGGATCTCGTAGCTCTTTAGCAAGGGCCAGTAGGATCTCCTTGCGACGTACTCCATCCGACAGCGTATGGCCGTGCAGGTCGAACCATTTATCAACCAACTCGGTGAGCCGGCGTTTGTCCTTTGGCTTGGGATTCCACTCGGCGTCCTGGACGAGTCGCTGGCGAACCAGGGATTCGAAGCGGACGGCTTCGGCTTTGGTCTTAAAGCGCTTGCGGAAACGCTTCCCTTTAACTGGTTCAACGTCGACGTACCAACGACCATCTACCAACTGATCAATGCTCATGCATGCCTCTGTGCTCTGCCAGAGGCTCATCTAACGTGTCACGCAAGGCAGGTAAAGTCGTGCCCCATAGACGGTGCACTAGTGTGCACATGCGGGGAATTCTTTACAAAAAAGCTGAGGCGACCTCCTATTTGGTCGGTGCTAACTTTGGGAGCAGTGCCGCGCGAGTGGTAACCGGCGATGGCATTTTGGCCTCGCGGTTGTTTACTTGGACGGATCCCACGGTTAGTGTTGCAATGTGCCGTGGTTCTAGCTCCAGGGATAGCGAAAATTGGGAATGAACAAAAAGTATGGCCACGGAGAAATATTTTGCGGACTCCGTGGAATGCATTAAGCAAGGGCAAATAATTATTATGTCACGCCAGCAGAATACGGTTCATATTCGGGATGGACTAATAGCATGGAGAGCCACATTTATGATTGAAAATTTAACTGTTAATTGATGTTGGTTGGCGTTGGTTGGCGTTGGTTGATGTTGGTTGATGTTCTCGCATCCAGCGTTAAGAGGATTATTTGAGCGGCTACATAATGACTGAATCCGTTTCATTTCAAACTAGGGCTCGCACGATCGACCATCTAGGTCGAGAGCAAATTGCTGATGTCCCGACGGCAGTAAGCGAGTTGTGGAAGAATGCTTATGACGCATACGCACGTGAAGTATCGCTTCATATTTATGGTGAGGGAAAGCCAGTGGCTGTCATCATGGACGACGGCCATGGGATGTCAAAAAAGCAGTTCATTGAAAAATGGCTAGTAGTAGGGACTGAATCAAAGGCTGGGAACGATGAGGTGCCTCTCGAGTTGAGGCAGGGGCTTTCTTTGAGGCCTAAACAAGGGCAAAAGGGAATTGGTCGACTTTCTGTCGCTGCTCTTGGATCTGTTGTGTTGGTTATTTCAAAACAGGTCGATGAAAATTTTGTAGGTTGCTTGATAGATTGGAGGATATTCGAAAATCCATATCTTCTTCTCCAGGACGTAAAGCTTCCAGTAGTTGAGTTCGAGAGCATCATAGAGCTTGAAAGACTGCTGCCTAATATGAAAGCCGAGTTGGTAGAGAATTTAGATGGTTCGGCTGGTCCAGTTGAGCGGACTTTACGGCTTCGTGCCGCCTGGAAAGAGTTCGACGATGTCCAATCTGCCAAAAGCCTTTTTCCTGACCTGATTTCCGAACAGATCCGCGCGATAGGCGAGTGGGATTTTTCTGCTTCTGACTACTTGGACGGCTGGAAGGCCAGTTTTACGGATAATCAATGCGGTACAGCATTGATTATGACCGAAATTAATCCGGCTTTATCTGCGTGGACTTTGGAGGGAGAATCAGCCTCGTCAGACGAAGTGCAATCAGTGAAGGCTTCGCTGATTAGAACTCTCTCTGGGTTCTCGGATCCCTACACTGAGAAGTCGAACGCCCCGGAGCTTTCAATAGAAGACGGTAAGAAGGATGCCGACGTTCTTGATTATAAAGTCGTTTTGCATTCTCGCGGTGATGAAAGGGTTGTGGTAGGTAGTGAAAGTGGCTATGGAATTGATTTTCTAAGAAGCTTGGATCATTGCATAGAAGGAAGCATAGACGAGTACGGTGTTTTTAGAGGTCGGGTTAGAGCTTTTGGCGAGGAGTTGGGGGATGTTGAGCTGATTCCTGCTCAAACTGTTCCGACCTCTGCGCGCGACAGAGTAGGACCATTTTCTATATGCATAGGTGCATTCGAAGTTGTGCCGAAAAACAGCACGCTTGATCCTGCTGTTCATTCAAAAGTAGAACTGCGCGCTGAAAGTCACTCAGGTCTAAATATTTATAGAGATGGGCTGCGGGTCATGCCATATGGCAGGCCAGAAAATGATTTCTTTAAGATAGAGGAAAGAAGGCAGTTTCATGCTGGTCGTGAATTCTGGGCTAGTAGGCGTATGTTTGGACGGATAGCAATCACCAGGGAGGATAATCCTAATCTTAGAGATAAAGCAGGTCGGGAAGGATTGATTGATAATACTGCATGCCGGGCAATGCAGATATTGATGATCGATCTTCTGAAAGCAACGGCAAGAAAATATTTCGGCACTGACTCGACAGTTAGACAGGAACTTCTTCCCGGCGTTGAAGCAGAAAACGCAGCCGCAGAGGCCAAGGCGAAGGCCTTAAGAAGTGGTCAACTCAGTGAGTTCAAAAGAGCTCTTAAGTCTCAGCTTTCTGATTTGGAAGCTGCATATACTGAGGCTGAAGAGCTATGGATTGATCTGCAGGGTATTGTTCGAGATGAGAATGTTGATGCATTGTGGTTGCTTTCTTCCCGGGTCGATGAAGCACAAAATAGAAAGTCATTGCTGCGATTACCACCTAAACCTAAAAGGTTAGGTAGATTTGAAGATAAGTACCGTGAGTATAGAGATCGGTTCGCTGCAATGGCTGCGCGTGTTGATGAGGTGAAAAGCCACTGGGCGATCGAGACTGAGCGGCTCAACGCGAAACCATCTATCGATGTAGCTCGCTCTAGGTTAGGTAGTAACCAAAAATTCATTAGTGATAGGCTCTCTCGTTGGCGGAGAGTTATTTTAGATATTCTTAAGCTTGAACAAGATAGAATAAATGAAAGAGTAGATGCTGATCATAAAGAGTTTTACAAGACTGCAGCTCCTTTGTTGTTGGACTTGGAGTTGGGCAGAACACCGCTGCGCACTGTACTGGATGAGATGGATAACATTCGAGATAGGTTCAATATTGAGTTTTCTGACGTATATGAACCATATTTTCGTAGCATAAAGTTGCTTTCTGAAGGGAAGGATCTTGACAGTGCTTTTGCTTATTCAGGGGCGCGGACGGAAACTCTAGAGACACGGCTTGAACAAATTCAAGGGTTAGCACAGATCGGTATAAGTGTAGAAATTCTTGGTCATGAACTTCACTCATTGGATCGTCGGCTAAGAAATAGTTTAAATTCTTTACCGGAATCGATTAAAGAGTCTAGTCAGTTTAAAGAGGCAGAGTGGGCTAGGGAAGAGCTTGTCGATCGCTTGCGATTCTTGTCGCAAATGCAGCTTTCCGGATCCGATATAAGGCAGAGAATAACTGGGGCTGATATCGAAGAGTATCTGCGAGGGTTCTTTAGAAGTCAGATCCAAGAAAGCGGTGTTGATTTTGTCGCATCCGAAGAATTTAAGCGGATTGCATTTAACGAGTTTCCCTCCAGAGTCTATCCTGTATTTATAAATCTCATTAATAACTCTCTATACTGGGTGGCTGATTCAGCGCAGAAGACTATCTGTCTGTCAGTTTCTTTCGGAAAGATTGTGCTTAGTGATTCTGGGCCTGGTATAGATTCAGATGATGTGAGTAGTTTGTTTGAGTTGTTCTTTAGTCGGCGTATTCGGGGTAGAGGCGTTGGTTTATATCTTTGCCGGCAAACTCTAGCGGCTGGCGGTCATACTATCGAATATGCTGTAGATGAGCGGTACCGGATTTTGCCCGGCGCGAACTTTGTGATTTCTTTGCGGAATGGATTCGATGCATAACGTCTCTCCAAAGTTGATTAAAGAAGCTTTCATTTCTCCAATTCGCTTTGCTCTGCTTCTAGATGATGAGTTTCCGACCTATCATCAGTTGGTTGAGGGTGGATCTCTCAGTGGGTTTGACCCTGGAAGAGCGGGAAGTCTACAGAACATTTGCCGAAATAACGGTTGGCTTTGTGATGTGGAGAACTCCGTTCGAGTTGCTGAAAAGTTTGAACGAGACAAACACCTAGGGCAATCTGATCTTTTGGTTCTTGATTTTCATTTGGATCCTAGTAAGCCAGATAACCCAGACAAAGCAATATCTATACTTCAGGAGTTATCGGCCTCTCTGCATTTTAACTTAGTCATAATTTATACCGGCGCAAATCCTGTCGAAGTGGTTGGGGATGTCGCATATAGCCTCGGAGGAGGATGGATAACTGAGGCGGAAAGAGAAGCTGCCAGTACTGCATTGGATGACTTAGATGAAGATGTTTATGAAAGTCTAAAGAGAGCGCTTTCAAGGGAGGTTGTTTTTAATTTTCTACAGGGGAAGCGGCCTAATGGTGAGGCGAATGAGCTGCGGTCCATATTGCGTGGGGCAGATATTTTAGATGGCGGATTGCAAAATGGAATTATTAATTTCATTTGTGATGAGAGTCTAGGTTCTAAGTTTTCTCCTAGTATTTTGAGTTCTCGTTCTTCATCTGGAAAAATAGAATCTAGTTTCGGCAAGGCGGATGGGCCTAAATGGTTGTCGAAAGGGAATTTATTTGCCGTTGTTGTAAATAAAGAAGAGCCGCCGGAAGTTTTGGTAGATAGGCTGGAGGAGGCTCTAATAGGCTGGAACCCTAGTCCCTTGCGTGTTTTGATGATTTATGCGCGAGCGGCTTTGGGGAGGTTCGGTACACTTGCAGACGAGAAGGTTTTAGATACCCCAAGGCGACAAGCGGGATGGCTCTTAAGAGTTTTGCTGGCAGATTCTGATTTAGAGCGAAGAAAATATATAAATGAGCTATACAGTAGGCTTTTTGAGCGTCTAATTCATAACGTTGATCAGAAAACTAGCGATTTTGGTCTGGAGTTATTCCACGGTACTGTAGGAACTCCAGTTGAGATCGCAAGATCTATGGCAATGGTACCGGCTCTGATTGGTAATGAATTTGCCTACCATGCCTTGAACGAGCATCTTTGCTCTGATTCTTTTGTTGATGGGCATATTACGACAGGTGTGATCTTTAGATCTTTTAGAGGCGCTCAACCATCATATTGGATCTGTGCTACTCCCGCATGTGATCTCGTGCCGGGTCAGAATTCAGGGGGGTGGGATGGTGATCTGCATCCCTATCGCCCAATTAACGCTGTCAGATTAAGTTTAATAAGAGATAGAACTGTAATCGGCGAGCGTTTGAAGACTGCAACACAGGGGCGCCATATTTTTATATGTGTGGATGATCAGCCAGTTGCGTTTGAAGTGACGGATGAAGTTTCTCGTCAGATGAAGATGGAAGTTCTCTTTGTAGCAAACCAGGGTGCGGTACAGGCAGCACGCTTTAGTGGATTCTCAGTAAGCAGTTCGGGTGATGCTGCTCCTGTTATGAATTCGTTGGATTTTGAGGCTTTGGCGATTTTAAGAACTGAGTATGCAAGTAAATTTCTGGCGGAGTCAGGATTTCAGAAATCTAGGATTGGTGTGGATTTTGTGAATCTGGAAGCGTGAGTGCTGGCTGGGTGGCTATCAATGTTATAATGCCGTCCAGCCAGTTTCTTTCCTTTAGTTGGCATTCCCACAGGACTAATACTTTCCAGCCAAGAGTTTCTAGTTTGCATTGGTTTTGTTTGTCTCTTGCTATGTTTTTATCCAGTTTGTCGTTCCAGAAATCAGTATTGGAAGCTGGGCGCTTTGATCGTTTACATCCCGGGTGCTGATGCCAGAAGCATCCATGGACAAAAATGATGCACTTCCATTTTTTTAGTACGATATCCGGAGTTCCTGGTAGCCTATTGTCGTGTATTCTGAAGCGAAATCCTGCACTGTACAGAGCTGATCGTACTTTTAATTCTGGTAGTGTGTTTTTGTCTCTTATGGCTGACATTATCTCGCTGCGAGTCTTCTTGCTCGCAGCGCGAGATAATTTTTGATGTTCCTTATCCTTTATGATTCTTTGCATTGGTTTCTGTTTTTATTGCAGAGACAATATGTTTTAGAATTGCTTCTGCTAAAGTAACCGGAACAGCATTCCCTATTTGCTCTCCAGCTGACATGAGTCCTCCATAGAATATGAAGTTGTCGGGGAATGTTTGAAGTCGCGCTGCTTGGCGAAGCGTGATTCCATGGTTTTCGGTTGGATGAACGAATCTTCCTTTGGAAGGGTTGATGCAGGCTGTCGTCATCGTCGGGGCAGGCTTTCTCGGGTCAATTCGCCCATATACGTCATAGTGACCGTCATGAGACTTATGGCACTCTAGCACTCTTCCCGCTTGTGCACGGCTACCCCCGTTAATCGGTGTTCGCTGGAACAGATCAACTAGTTCTGGGGAGTGATTCATATGTATATTATTTGGATCGAAGTTTTCTACGGGCAGAAATGCGCTTGCAGCTGTTAACCAGGTCGGTTTTTTCTTTACGTTTTTATTAGACGCAAAGGGGGAGGTGTGAGAGCTTTCAGGGGGCCAGCTAATTTCTATTGGCCTGTGCTTGTCAATTCCAAGAATGAAAACTCTTTTTCTGTTCTGGGGGACACCAAAGTCGCACGCATTTAACGTAATGGGTTGGTGGATATAATATCCCTCAGCTTCGCCCATCTCATAAAACTTCTTTAAGTAGTCAGCGTGACGGGGCCATAATAACCCTGGGACATTCTCAACCAAGAAAAATCTTGGCCTGATTTCTGCTACGTACTCAAAATATCTACCGAGTAAGCGGTTTCTTGGGTCGTCGACGCCGCTGTCATTTATTCTGTGTGTTGAGAACCCTTGGCATGGCGGGCCTCCGATTATAATGTCGCACTGGCTAGGCTTGATTTTCCAGGCCTTCAATGCCTCCGCTGGCTTCAATGGAAGGATATCTCCATTGATCAAGGGGACAGGTTTTCCATTTCTATTTCTTATGTTTTCTGCGTATGTTTTGGCCGCATTAGCATTTATTTCTAGTGCTCCCGCTATCTTGACTCCTGCTTTAATTGCGCCAAGTGAAAAGCCCCCAGCCCCAGCAAATAGGTCAATTGCTTTAATAATCTTTGTTCTTGGTTTTCTTAAGGGGGCTATATCTTTAGTGCCAATCTCGACAGCTTCGAGTTTGGTGGTGCTCAGGTTTTTCTCAAGACTAGTGTCGATCAGTTCGGTCATGAGTCTTTAATCAAAGGCTGTAATAGAGTGGGTTATTAGTTATGTTGGAAATGCTGTTCCCTAGCAGATTAGTTAGTGATTTCTATCTCATGCTTTGACCACTTGAGTTTGGCTCGCTTCATAGTCCGGGCTGACCTGGCCTATTTCGGGAGCAACATTTCCAGTCACGAGCCAGTAGGCGTACTGAGGGAAGAGCAACACGATTGCCTCGATCTCGGCGTCTGATAGGCGCGCCTTTCCATTCCGCACGTTTTGCCAGCGGTAGCGATCAATTCCCGTCTGTTTCTCGAACCAAGTCGTGGTTCGTTGCCTATTGAAAAGACTAATCAATCTGTCTTTTATCATTAAAAAATATCTACTCAGTAGGATTTACAAGGCTGTTCATCCGGGGTAGTTTGCTTGGTAGATATTACTCACTACTAAGTGATTTCTACCAAGCAAATATAGTGCAGGAATGTGCATGGACATGGAAGTAGACGACCTCAAAGCTGGCCAATTCATTAACTGCCCACCCCTCATGCCCTGGCGCCAGTTCGCCGTGTGGATCGGCATGGAAGACAAGCAGCAACACGTGCGGGGATGGTGCGACAAGGGCTACCTGCCCACCGTGCGCATGGGCCGCCACCGCATGGTCAACGTCGCCCTGGTGGTGAAGCAGCTCCTGGAGCAGGAGGACTTCTGATGTCCGCCCACGTCCTGCTCCCGGCCTGCCTGTTCGGCGCGATGGGTGCCATCGCCTTCGTCCTCTATGAGCACGAAGCCCACGCCGGAAAGCCCCGCTGGTACCGCACCGCAACCATGTTCTTCGCCGCCGTGGCGGCCTTCGCTCTGTTGGCCCCGCTTGGCGCCATCTACGGCCACCTCATGGTGTGGCTGCTGGAGGCATGACCATGTTCATCTTCGACTTCCGCACCCAATTCATCCTGCTCCTGGCTGTGGGCGCGATCCTGCTGATCCTCACCGTTCTCAAGCCCCGCGCCCTGGAAACCGACTGCCCCAAGGTCCCGCCCACCACTGGCTCCTGGATCGACGAACAAATGCGCGGCCAGTGCGAGGCCAACGGCTACGGCCACCTCATCGGCACTGCCGCCCGATACACAGGGGAGGGCGCCCAATGACCCTCGCCCAATACCGCCTCACCCCCGAACACATCAAACCGGGCTGCTCGCTCCTGGAGCGCTTCCCAGAACTCGCCGGCCCCGAAGCGCCCCACAGCGGCAAAGGCCACGGCCCGCACTGCACGCCGCACCGCGTGTACCAGCTGGACGGCCGCTGGATCGTCCAGCCCGCCACCTGCCGCTGCGACTTCAGCCGCAAGAAGCCGCCGCAGTACTGGTACGTCATCGAAGAGCGCGGCACGCCCACGCCCTACGTCCCCATGGCCCGTCCAGGAGCAATCCATGAACAGCCCGACCTCTTCTGAGCGCAAGGCCCTGGTCGCTCACCTCCAGGCCCGCCGCGACGTGTTTCCGGCAGGCGAAGTGGGCGCTCAGTACCCCTGCATCTTCACCGTCCAGGAACTGGACCAGATCCTCGCCGCGCTGCAGCACAGCCCCGCGAGTCAACCGGACCTTTTCGCGCTGCAGATCCCCGCCGACCTCCTGGCCGACCTGCGCACCCAGCCCGAGCGCATCCGCCCGGCGCCCCTGCGCGAACTGATCCTGCCAACAACCGAATAACACGAGGGAACCCCGATGGCCCCCATGAGCACCATCCCACCACGCCAGAACGAGATCGAGGACAAGGAGCGACGCTTCTACGTCAGCGCCCCCGGCTCGGTACACCTGGCCCTCCAAACCGAAGCACACCAACGCGGCACCGACCTTTGGACCCTGGCGGGTGCCGTGCTCACGCAATGGGTCCGGATGGGCTGTCCTGACGAGCTGTCAAGCAGCACCGATCCCTTTACCCCCACCCCGTCGCCGTCACCTTCGGTCGCGGACCAAAAGGAGCCAGCAGACACAGGGGGGCAAGGCTGAAAAGCGCCGAAGGCGCGTGCCTTGCGGCCCTGGGGCTGATGGCTACGGTCCGCAGCAAGACCGAAGGGGATGCGCGGGGTGAGGGGTAAAGACCCCCCACCTCAGAGCCTGATCCCAAGGGAGCGAAACCTCCCACCACACGGAAGAAACCGGCCCGGCACTAACCCGCCGGCCACAACGGCTAAACGCCATGAAGGAGAACCACCATGCAATTCGAACTCACCGCCCTGTGCCTCAACGTCAAAAAAGTCACCGTTGAAGGGCGCACCTACTGCTCCGCCATCATCGCCCGCGAACCTATCAGCGCGGCCGAACGCGAACAGAACCGTGGCTACCTGGTGCAGAAGGTCACCGCCGACGTCGGCGTCTTCGACCAGACCTCCAGCCTCGAAAAACCGACCCCCATCAAATTCCTCTGCACCCTCGTCAGCGCTGCTGGTGGCAAGAGCCAGCCGCACCTGCTGGGCGTGGTGCCCGGTCAAACCGGCAAGGCTGCGGCCTGACCCGGCCCCACAGATCACCAGGGAGGGCATAACCCATGGCAACCATCGACACCATGCTCGCCCAGATCACCCTAGGTGACCTGTGGGCCCTGCAATTCATAACCGGGGTGCTGCAACTGATGGCCCTCGGACTCATCCACGGACACCAGAGGTAACCGGTATGGCACTCACATGGGCGCAGTACCTGGTTCTCGCTGGGTTCATGGTCGGGGCCCTCGGGGTCGGCGTCGCCTGGGGCCAGTTCCGGCTCGGCTGGAAAGAAATCATCGACGCCTCAACTGCATAAGGAAAACATCCCATGCAAAAGCAACTCACCGTGCGCTCCGGCGCCATCGCCCACCAGAACGGCACCAGTGTCGGTAAAGCACTGGGCATCAAGCATGCCGTTCTCTACACCGTCATCGCCGCCGCCATGACCGCAGGCATGGCCAACGCCGCCATCGAAGTTCCGCCGGATCTGATCCAGGTCTTCGCCGACCTGGCCAAGGCCTTCGGCGTGCTGATGGCCGCCGGCGCCGTGCTGTTCGGCGTCATCCGTGGCGGCGTGGCCCTGTTCAAGCTGGCCGGCCGCATCTTCTCCGCCGCTGGCGCCTAAGCAGGACGCGGATAGATGCGTACGGCTATCCGCATTCTGGTTGCCCTCACACTGATGGTGTGGGGGCAATTGGCTTATTCGGCGGTGGTTTGGCAGGTCTGGGCAAATGGCTATACGGATGCCGCGACACCCGAGGGTTCCTGCCAGAGGTGGGCTGCCAACAACCGTCGACCTAACTGGAGTGTGAGCGGAGCTGCCCCAGCTTTCTGGTGCACCATCTGGTTTGACGGTCAGGAAGGCAGCACGCTACCGATGAACTACAAGGGCAGCTGTAATGCCGGTGAGACGTTAGACCCGACGTCTGGCATCTGTGAGGCGCCCAGGGACTGCACCACCACTGCCGGCCAGGAAATCCTCAACACCCAGACCTGCCAGTACAACACTACCCTCAAGCTCGCCGTCTGCGATGACCAGGTCGTCTTCGAAGGCTGCAAGTACACCGCAGGCGGCAAGAAGTCCTGCGTCTCCATCCTGGAAGACCAGACTTACCAGTGCACCGGCAGCTTCTACGGCTCTGGCGAATCCAACGGCACCGCTCCCGATACCTGCAGCGGTGACGACTGCTCCCAGCCCAAGCCCGACGACCCCGGCTCCAACTGCGTGTCCGCCAATGGCGTCGAAACCTGCTTCGACCCCAAGAAGCCCGGCTGCGGCACGGTCAACGGCGTTGAAGGCTGCTTCCAGGAAGAGCCCGGTTGCGGCTACTTCAACGGCACTTACCGCTGCATGGAAGCCGAGAAGCCGAACCGCAACTGCGGTTACTTCAACGGCAAACAGGTCTGCTACGACCCGAATGACCCCACCAAGCAGATCCCTGAATCCTCCTCCGACCATCCCAAGAATGGCGGCAATGCCGACGGCGACGACAGCAACGACCCCCGCCCCGCAACCGGCACGGGTGGCAACTCCCAGGGCTCCGATGAGGGCGCCACCAATCAGGCCATCGAAGAACTGGGTGAAAAGCTCGGCCCGAAGATCGACCAGACCAACTCCCTGCTCGATGGCATCCAGGGCCAGCTAGGCGAACTGCTCGACGGCCTGTTCGGTGACGAATACGACGGCTCTGGCACCGGCTCGGATGGCGACGCCGAAGGGGCAGGGCAGGGCGCGGGTGACGCACTGGCCGAGCAGATCGGCAAGCAGACCGACCAGCTCCTGGGCGAACGCGAAGCCGAAGTGGATGCCGCCCTCAAGGCCCTCCCGAAGACCGTGACCGATGAGTGGTTCGGTGCCGACGGCTACAAGGTCGGCCTCAACAACGTCCTGGACCGTGTCCTGCCCTCGGCCATGGGCTGTGCCAACTACACCATCAACTTCGCCCTGGGCGACTACCGCACCTCGCTCGTGCTGCCGGTGTGCGAGCTCACCCGCCTCAAGCCGCTGCTTGAGTACGTCATCTGGATCATCACCGTCATCGGCCTCTGGAAGATCCTCTACGCCGCGCTGCGCCAGGAAGACGCCAAGGCCGCCAAGGGAGGCTTCTGACCATGGGCTGGATCATCGGCTTTCTGCGCACCCTGTTTCCGCGCCTGTTCAGCGGCTTGGGTCGCTTCCTGGTGGGCTTCTTCGGCCCCCTCATCGCGCCCGTCATGGGCTTCATCGCCAAGTTCTTCAAGAAGGTCGGCATCCTCCTGCTGGTCATCGTCGCCATTGGTACGGCCATCGAAGCCCTGGCCTTCGCGGTGAGCCTGCTGTTTGACCAGATCGCCAACCTCGGCCCGCCCTGGATGCTCGAAATCGGCCGCATGTTCGTGCCGAGCAACCTGTCCTTCTGCGTCACCCTCCTGGTCGTGGCCAAGATCAAATCGCTGATCTTCCTCTGGGTGACGCGTCTCTCCGAAAAGTTCATCCACACCTGAGGCGCCCATGGCCGTTTACATCGTCACCGGCAAGCTGGGCGCGGGCAAAACCCTGCTGCTGGTCATGCAGATCCTCAAGTACCTGAAAGCCCGCCGCCGCGTCGCCATCAATGTCGACGTCTTCATGAACAAGCTGTGCAAGCCCGACAACACCTACTCGCGGCTGGTGCGCCTACCCGACCTGCCGTCCGCCTCTGATCTGCGCGGCCTCGGTGTCGGCCACGAAACCTACGACGAAGAAATGTTCGGCGGGATCTTCCTGGACGAGGCCGGCGTCTGGCTCAACTCCCGCGACTGGAACCAGGGCGGCCGCTCCGACCTGCTCAAGTTCTTCCTGTACCTGCGCAAGCGCCGCTGGGACCTCTGGCTCTGCGTGCAGAACGTCAACGTCATCGACAAGCAGGTGCGCGAATCCATCGCCGAGCACGTCGTCTACATCAACCGCTGGGACCGCCTGAAGGTCCCCTTCATGTTTCGCTGGCCGTTGCAGCTACTCACCCTCGGTCGCTGGAAGGGCAGGCTGCCGAAACTGCACCAGGCCATCGTCAAGTACGGCGCCAAGTTCAACTCGCCCAAGGTGGATGACTGGTACTACCGCGGCGAAGAGTTCTACGACTACTACGACACCACCCAGGAGTACGACGAGGGCTACGACAAAGGCTCCTACTCCATGCTGCCGCCCGGCTACTGGCGCCGCCGCCTTCCACGAGCCCTGCGCAACTGGAGGTTCTTCATGCGCACCACCCGTATCTTCTTCCGCCGTACCCGCGTGCTGAATGCCTTCTTGCTCGGCAGCGTCTGCGCGCTCCTGCTGGCCGTGCCGATCTTCGGTGCCATCGCCTTCACCACCCAGCCGGCCACCGTCGTCCAGGAACAAACCGCCGCCCCGGCGCCGGTCCCCGAAGCCACCCAACCGTTGGCCGATGAATACGGCGAACTGCGCATCGCCACCTACGGTCGGCTGGCCGGCAGCACCCTCTACGTCTTCCGCGACAGCCAGGGCCAACGCATCGCCCAGGACGACCTCATCGCCAAAGGCATCACCGTCAAGGACCGGGGCCCCCGCGAAGCCCTCCTGGTCCGTGAGGCCGACTACCACTCCGTCTTCCGCTAGAGGATCCCGCCATGGACTGGATACCCACCCGATCGCTCGCCCTCATTGCCGCCCTGCAGGTGCCCCTGAGCAGTGCCGCCGAGCGCGTCGAACTCTACGACGCCACCCTGCAGGACTTCGTCGAATGGTCCGCCCAGCAACTCAAGAAGTCCGTGGTGGTCGGCTCCGACATCCGCACGGCGCCGGTGTCCATCTTCGCCACCTACAGCGGCCCGAAGGAGCTGGAGCAACTGCTGGAGAACGCTGTGATCGCCTCCGGCTTCCACTTCTCCAGCACGCCCTCCACCTTGCGCATCAGCGCCCAAGCGGTCGAGGAATCCCCGGACCTGGTCACCGATGTGGTGCAGCTGCAGCACCTGCAGTCCGACTTCGCCCACCAGGCGGTCAAGGATGTCCTCAGCTCCCGGAGCGACAACCAGGACAGCAACCGCGACCAGAGCATGGTCAGCCCGTCGCCCACCTCCAACGCACTGATTGTCACCGCTACCCGGGGCCAGCTCGACGTCATCCGCGAAGTGGTCAAGGAAATCGACCGACCTCGGCGCCAAGTCATCATCACTGCCGTCGTGGCCGAGCTGGCCGACAACGACTTCGAAGCCCTGGGCCTCAACGTCGGCCTCGACTCCAGGCGCGTGGATGCCAGCGGGATCAGCCTGCGCGGCTCCGACAAAACCGACCTCGGCTTCAGCCTGACCTTCTCCGGTCCGACGCTCTCGGCCTTCCTGCAGGCGGTCAAAGCCACCGGCAACAACCGCATCCTCTCCACGCCGCAGCTGCTCACCTTGAACCGCGAGCCGGCTTCCATCGTCGTCGGCCAGAACGTCCCCTTCATCACCGGGCAGACCACCAGCGGCTCGACCCCGGCTTCGGATCCGTTCCAAACCATCGTCCGCCAGGATGTGGGCGTCACCCTCGAGGTCACCCCCTTCATCACCCCGGCCAACGCCATCGAACTGGAGGTCAACCAGTCCGCCTCCACCGTGGCCGACGACAAGACCGCCGCCGACATCATCACCAACACCCGGCGCATCAGTACCCGAGTGCAGCTTCAGGACGGGGAGGGCGTGCTGCTCGGCGGCCTCCGTTCGGAACAAACCGACAGATCCGTCACGGCAGTTCCGATCCTCTCCGAGGTGCCGCTTCTGGGAGGCTTGTTCCGCTCCACCAGCAGCCGCACGCGGACCACCAACCTGGTCGTCCTGCTCACCGCACGCATCCATGGCGCCGCCGACAGCGTGAAGGTGAGTGATCCAGTACGTCCCCTTGCTTTACCCGTCCTGAGCGCGGCCGAGCCGGGAGTCGGCGCAGCCGGCGATGGGCTCGGCCGCGCCAGGGCGGGCCGGGAGACGTCCCTGTAGCACGTCTTTAAACATCTTCTGCATCACACAGAACACCACAGAGGGACACTGAAATGAGACCTGCAAAGGACCTGATCCGGATCCACTTCGACGAGAGTGGCGTCTTTGAAGAGACGCCTACCGGTCGTTACTTCCTGAACCCTGAATCAGGGGCATTCATCGACATGCGCAAGCTCAGCATCCTGGGTTGCCACGTCGATACGGTTCGCCAGCTCTACCGTGGCGTGATCCGTCCGGAGATCTTCGCCTTGTTCGAAGGGACTGACCTGGTCACCTTCGCGGGTCACCAGTGGCATCCAGGACGGGTAGGGCGGGACTCCGGTTACCAGTACAAGCTGCAGAACGCAGACCTTGGCCTGGTCCTGCTGATCAAGAACTTCAACGTCAAGGCAGACTCCCCGGGGCCACACCTCAAGATCGAAGCCAGTCCACACCTGATCGAACAGCACTCGGCGAAGGTCCTGCAGCAGCTACTTGATGAACTCGCCCGACAGATCCTCACTCTGTGCGAAGCCAGTCAATGCGCCGTGCACCTGGCTGTCGACTTCCAGGGCTGGAAGCCATCTACCGACCTCGTGTCCAGGATGCGCTGCAAGTCCCGCAACGTTCGCCAGTTCGATGGCATCGGCTCCATCGAATTCGACGAAATGGCTGCCACCTACAGCCGTGGCCAATCCTTCCTGTTCGGCTCTGCAGGCGCCCTGCAATGCGCCCTCTACAACAAGACGACCCAAGCCCGGGCCATCGACAAGCTCGACTACTGGGAAAACCGCTGGCGCGATTCCGATAACCCCTTCGAGGCCGATCCGACCAACTACGACCCGGACCAGGATGTCTATCGCATCGAGTTCCGCTTCCATCACTCCGTGGTCGAACAGTTCGCCCAGGGCTCACACGACGCCCGGGGCAACATCCTGGACTCGTCCACCTTCGCCGAACTCGCTAACCACCTCCAGGGCCTGTTCGAGTACGGCCTGGGTAACTTCAAGCTCATGCACAACAAGCGCTACAGCGACCCGCTCTGGACCATCCTGCAGACCGAATCCCGCTTTGAAACGCCCCTGGAGCGCTTCGTCTACCGCCGTTACTACAAGACCGCCCGGGGTTTCTCGGGAAAGAACATAGAGCTGATGCTGGGCAACGCCATCACGCTCTTCGCCCGTAACCGCATGGACTTCCCGTCCTGCTGGGCAGCCCTCAAGACGTTGCCGATCTTCCACCTGGTGGAGGAGTACTACCGCGAGAAGGGCAGGTCCAGGACCTGGCTCAAGAAGCACCTCGCCAAGAAGCTAGAGGAGCGATACGTGAGGTATGGGATGGCGGCCTGATCCTAAGCGCACATCACACACCTCTTTCAATTGGTAACGTATAGGTTACTATTTACCTATGTTCAGCGTCGTTGAATACATCCGGGAGGACGAGTCCTCCCCGTACAAGGAGTGGTTCGATAGCCTGCATGCCCAGGCTGCAGCCAAGGTGGCCACAGCCAAAATCCGAATGGAATTGGGCAATACCTCGAACATCAAGTGGTTCGATGGGATAGGCGAATACCGCATCGACTGGGGACCTGGTTACCGGATCTACCTGGCCCAGGACGGCGACAAACTCATTGTCCTGTATGGCGGCGGGACCAAGGCCACCCAGCCCACGGACATCCGAAAAGCGAAGGATCTGCATGCCGAGTACAAGGCACGTAAAGCGGACCTGGTCAAAGCCAGGCCAGGAAAGAAGAGGTGAATCGAAATGGTCCTGACACGAGACTTCAAACAGACCGTTGTTGAGCGCGTACAGCGTGATCCCGAGTTCGCCAAGGCACTGCTCGACGAAGCTGCGTCGCTATTCCTCAACGGTGAACCAGGAGCAGCGCGTCTGATCCTGCGTGACCTGGTCAACGCAACAGTCGGCTTCGAAGGCCTTGCTGCAGAGACGGCCAAACCAAGCAAGAGCCTCCATCGGATGTTGTCCCCTAGTGGCAACCCCAGCATGGACAACCTTGCGGCCATCTTCGATGCGATCCGACGCAACCTGGGTGTGGCCATCGAGGTACAGGCTGTTGCTGCAGCCTGAGAGCCTTATCCCTCATGAAGTGGTTAGTCGCTTGGTCAATGGCGCAACCGCCATTCGTGCTTGGCGTGAACACTTGGGCATGACTCAGGAGGACGTGGCCGAACGCCTTGGCATTTGCTTGTCCGCCTATTCCCAGTGGGAGGCTGCAGCATCTCTTCCTGCGGACGCGCTGGAGCGCATTGCGTCGGCTCTGTGCATCTCACTGGATCAACTATCCGTTTGAAGGCTGACAAATGAGAAGTGAGCGTAAGCCCGTCAGCGTTGGTGAGATCCTCGTGGAAGAGTTCCTCAAGCCGATGGCCCTCACTCAAACGTGCCTGGCTCAAGCGATGGGAGTACCGCGCAAGCTCGTTAACGAGCTGTGCAACAATCGCCGCCGAATTACCGTGGATATTGCACTCATGCTTTCCCGGGTCTTCGAGAACTCCGCTGAGTTCTGGCTAAACCTGCAGCGTCACAATGATCTTTGGGATGCGCTCAACTCGCCCGAGCGCAGGGCCAGGATCGAGCGGGCCAAGGCACTCCGCCTTTGAGATTTGGCTTGATCGACCGCTGAGCTGACCGCAGGTATTTCTGCGTTTTTTTGATGATTGCCCCCTCAAGCCGGCTTTTCGAGCTCTCTAGGTTGTCGCGCCATTCGCGATGCACCAATGAACCCAACGGAGAAAGATTGTGATCGAACGGATTTTGAAGAAATTTGAAGAGATTCAGCGTCAATACGCCAGGGATTACTGCGATTTTGAGAGGGGTGAGTTCGACCTGGGCTACTTCTACAACGAGCGGACCAACGTTTCGTTACTAGCAGGAGCGGTGTGGCGAGAAAATCCAACCGATAACCTGGTCCTGGAAGAGTATTCGTCAGACAAGGAAGGGGAGGATGCCTCCGACTACAAGGGGCGTCGGGATCTCTGGTTCAGGGCTGGCGGCACTCAGTACCGTTGTGAGGCCAAGCAGAAATGGGTGGATCTGGAGACAGTTACGAAAGCCGACATCGACGCGATCATCGACTTGGCCAAATCGGAGGCTGAGACGATCGAGGAGCGGTATCTGCGGCCTCGTAACGAAGCCTTGGGCATCGTATTCGCCACGCTCCGCTTAAAGCGAAAGAACCAGCAAAAGGCCAATGAGTGGCTCGAAAACTTCAACCGGCTGATCGATGATTCATGCTGCGAAGGACTCATCATCCATTCTGTCATCATCGATGAAGTGCTCACGGCTGGCGGTGATTCCAACCTCCACCCAGGCGTAGTTGTCTTCATCTGGAGCCGAAGCGCCCGCTAATTTCATAGGGGCGCCTGCACTCGAAATCCGTGTCGAAAAAGTGTCGAAAACGAAGTGCGACAAAGGGCAGTAGAGTGCAGTCGACTAGATTAAACTCCTTAAATATCAATGTGTTGTGCGATAATGGGCCTTGCTGTGCTGGCACTGGGAGGATTCGAATCCCTCCCTCACCGCCACTTTCCGATTCAAGCAAACCCCTGATATTCCTAGTGAAGTCAGGGGTTTTTGCTTTCTGGGATTCCGGTTTAGGACCAAATTAGGACCAAATCGACCCCTTCTAGTCCGCCAGGGGACGCCCTAGGCCGAATCAGGCCTGAACCCCATCATCTGTGACACCATGCCGGCCATGCTCCGGGTATCCGAAGGGATTAAGCGTCCGAAGTGTTTCTTCACCGTGGTCGCTTCCGTATGCCCCGGCCGGCGCGCCACCCACTCCACGGGCACATAACTGGGGCCGGTTCAGTGCTTCAGCGAAGCTGATGATTGAGGAACCGCTGAGTCTGAGACTGATATGTGTGCTCATAAAGGCTGCATGGGATAACCTTGCGCCTCGAATCAACCATGAAGCTGTGAATTGAACGATGGGTTTTGAACAACTAGCCGAGCTACGTGACCGTCTGCGCGCTGAAGCCAAGCAGGTAAAGACTGCCAGCCCGAAGCCCGCCACGCGAAAGTCCACCCCGCAAGCAAAGTCTCGCGACCAGGACCCAGCGCTGGAAGCGATCTGGCGTTTGCAGAAGCATTTCCCCTTGGCCTTTCCTGTCAATCCGGCACCCAAGGTTCCGCTCAAGGAAGGTATTTTCAAGGATGCTGAGCAGCATTTGGAGCTGCTGGGCTTAACAAGCGAACAGCTCAAACTGGGGATCTCTGCCTGGTGCCGCGGAACTCGATACTGGGCAAGCATGGTCGAGAATGCGGCGCGCCTGGACCTGAACGGTCAAGCAGCTGGCACAGTGACGGCCAGTCAAGCACTGCATGCGAAACGGCAAGCTTCGCGGCAGCGCGGGCAAGAACGACGTAATCGTTCGAAACCAAAAGCACTCGTCCAAGACGCTGCCGCCGATACTGCGGCGGAATAGGCGATTGATTGGAAGCACCTGCTTTGCCTGCGCCACCAGCATGTGAGCACAGGCTTGGAAACGTATCAGAAGCAGGGGCACTGTTCTGATCGAGGCATTCAAATAGGGGGAATCCTTGCGATTCCCCCTAAGCCACGCGGTGCTGATCAGGCGTCTTGGGGCCAGTTCTGAATCACCTCAACGAACCGGCTGAGCCACGCATTGGTCTGGCTGCCGTCCAATACCCTGTGGTCGATGGTCAGCGATACGTAGGCCATCGGTCGTGCCTGAATGCTTTCCACCCCGTCGATTTCACGTACCACCACACGCTTTTCCAGAGCCCCGATGCCGAGGATGGCCGATTGGGGTTGGTTGATGATGATCGGTGAGGCAAATAGCGACCCGGACATGGCTTCACGGCCACACTGGAACGGGTCCTGGGCAAGAACCCGGAGTGGACCCACATCGTGATCGAGGAGGTCGATCCGGAAAACTGGGGCCATGCCGGCCTTTCCGTCAAACAACACCTGCTGGCGGATGGCGGCGATTGAGTGAATGGAAAACCGGCCCTGCACAGGGGCCGGCTTCCTGGCCTTTTCCACTTTCGCAAGACGCACGAGGGTGCACCGTCATGGCATTGCCTTCGCTCAACAGCCTCAGGGTTTTCGAGTCCGTCGCACGACTCGGCAGTGTCACTGCCGCCGCTGGCGAATTGAACGTGACCGCCGGAGCCGCCAGTCTGCAACCCGCGATTGTCAAAAGGCTCTGACGCAATCCGCAGCGTGGTCGATCTGCGCAAGCACAGGTTGTTGCACGAGGACGACGGACACCAGTGGCAGCAATGGCTTGCAGCGGTCGGCGGCACAAACCCAGGTGGAGCCGATATCCATTTCGAGGATATCGAGATGGCTCTGCAAGCGGCTCGCGATGGCCTTGGCGTGGCTCTGGCTGACGAAAGTACCTCCCGCCAGGACTTGGAGGAGGGCCGTCTAATCCAGCCCCTGAAGCTCGCGGTTCCGGCGGCGAAAAGCTACTACGGCCTTTGCTCTGCTGCTAAACGCGGGCAGCCGGGTGTCGACTACTTGCTCGATTGGCTCGAATTCATTGCGAACGAGCGATTCTGATTGAAGCCGTTCACGACGGGCCGTTTTCGACCAGAAGCCGTCAATACACCGAGCTGCCGGTGCTCCAGTAATCGAGCCGTATTGTCACGATTTCGAAGACGGCCTCCGCCATTTTTCAAAACCATCCAGCGGGATGGTCATGCCTGCATCGAATGTCGCAGGACTGTCGATCGTGGAGAACGGTACAGCCAGGCCGTAATCAATCTCGCCTGGCTGCACCCGCTGGATGTTCTCGGTGAGGCTGTAGGTGGCCAGTCCCGGCCTGCGCGCCAGGCGCCATGAGTGTCACTGAAAATCAAATTCTTGGCGCGAAAAGCCAAGCTATTTCGGTCCGTTTGATCCTAGCATCCGGGCGGCGGCAGCCCGGTCGATCAGCTGCCACCCGCCCGCCGGCAGGGGCCGGAGTATCCCAATAACAAGAATGGAGTTGCCCGCATGTCACAGGCCGCCACCCGCCTGTTCGTAGACCTTGCCGTGGGCAAGAAGCTGTTGTGTGGTTTCGGCCTGGTGTTGTTGCTCACCGTTGCGGTCACGGTCAGCGGCTTCCTGGCGGTCCAGGCGGTGCTGCAAGGGCATCGCCAGGTCGATCAGTTGGCGGCGGTGAATGTGGAGATCCTGCAGGCGCGGCGGCTGGAGCGCAGTTTCGCCGTCGAGCAGAACGCCGAGAGCGCCAGGCAGGTGCGCGAGAGTTTGCTCCGGGTGCAGGAGCTACTGGCCGGTCTGGCGCAGGACGCTGCGCCCTCCGGGCAGCCGCGTGTGCAGGAGATGCAGGAGGCGGTGACCGGGTACCTGAATCAATTCGGCAGCTATGTCGAGTTGCAGGGCAAGGCGCGTGCCGCGCGGCAGGACATGGGTAAAGCCGCCGCCGAGGCCCGCGATCAGTTCGAGGCGGTCGAGCTGGAAATGTACGACGGCGTGCGCCAGCAGCTCCAGCAGAGCGACCGTGTTTCCGGTAACGACCCCCTTGGTCTGGCGGAGACCGCCTCGAGCCTGAGCAAGTCCATGTTCGACCTGCGCACTCAGGAGACCCTGTTCATCATCGACGGCTCGGCCGAGGCTCTGAAGCAGTGGGCCTTGGTCTGCGAAGACCTGCGCGGCGTCGCCGACAGCATGGTGACCGGATTGACCGATGAGCAGAAGGCCGTGATCGACACGGCATTGCAAGCCTTGGCCCGATACCAGCAATCCTTCGGCCTTTACCAGCAGATCCGCGAGCAGAGCCGTGGCAGCGAGAAGGCGATGATCGAGCAGGCGCGCTCGGTGCTGGACCTTGCCGAGGCGGCGCAACGTCGGGAGCGGCAGCACATGACGGATGCCAGCGACTGGGCACTGATACAGCTCGGTGGCATGGGCGTCGCCGCCGTTGTGCTCGGCCTGCTCGCCACTTTGCTGATCTCCCGCTCGATCGTCGGGCCCTTGCGTCAGAGCGTGGTTGTTGCCCAGCGAATCGCCGGGGGAGACCTGAGCCAGGATATTCCGCTGCAGCGGCGTGACGAACTGGGCCAGCTGATGGCGTCGATGCAGGACATGACCGGCAACCTGCGAACCCTGGTGGGCCGTATCGGCGGCGGGGTAGGGCAGATTGCCGCGGCGGCCGAGCAGCTATCGGCGGTCACTGCGCAGACCAGCGCCGGGGTACAGAGCCAGAAGCTGGAAACCGACCAGGCCGCCGCCGCCATGCACCAGATGGCCGCCACGGTGCAGGAGGTGGCGCAGAACGCCGAGGAGGCCTCGCTGGCGGCGCGCGAGGCCGATCATGAAGCGCAGCAGGGCAACCAGGTGGTGCAGCAGGCAGTGAGCCAGATCGGCGAGCTGGCGGCTGAAGTCGAACGTTCGGCCGAGGCGATCGCCGCGCTGAACCATGAGAGCGACCGCATCACCAGCGTGCTGGAGGTGATCCGCAGCGTTGCCGAACAGACCAACCTGCTGGCACTCAATGCCGCCATCGAGGCCGCCCGGGCCGGTGACCAGGGGCGCGGTTTCGCCGTGGTGGCTGACGAGGTGCGGGCGCTGGCGCGGCGTACCCACGACTCGACCGAGGAAATCGAGGGCCTGATTGCCAGCTTGCAACGCATGGCCAGGGGCGCGGTGGAGCAAATGGACAGCAGTCGCAGCCTGACCCAGCGCACGGTCGGTCTGGCCGCACAGGCAGGTAATGCCCTGGCCCGCATCACCCAGGCGGTGAGCACCATCGAGCAGATGAACCAGCAGATCGCCGCCGCTGCCGAGGAACAGAGTTCGGTGGCGGAAAACATCAGTGAAAGCGTGACCCGGGTACGTGACATCGGCGAACAGAGCACCAGCGCCAGCCAGCAGACCGCCGCCTCCAGCGCCGAACTGGCGCGTCTGGGCGGCGAGTTGCAGAACCTGGTCGCACAGTTCCGTACCTAGACAATCCACGCCCTAACCAGCGCAGGGCTTACTTCTACACGGGGGACGCTGAGTGATGAGAGCTTTACATCTGGTGTTTACATTGGCCTGGCCGGTGCTTGCGTGGGCGCAGGTTGAAGACGTCTCCACCGACGCAGAGGCGGCGAGTAAGGCCCGATTGTTTATCAAGGAAGCGAATGCCTTGCATGCCAAGGTCACTGAAATCTGTACAGACCCGAGCGCCACGGGGCTGCTCTATGAAGCAGCTGAAGATGCAGTGAAGCAGTTGGATGAATGGCCAGATCATCAGAACAGCCAGGCGCTGGCTTCATATCATGCCTGCCGCCAGTCCATGGTGGACGTCCAGAGCTATGCGTACACCTGCGCCCAGGGTGTGTACAAGGGCAAGACGGAGAGCTACCTGCAGCGCCGGTGGACAGAGGACACTGTCCATTGTGACGAAGCCATTCGTGCATCAGGTCTCGCGCTGAAAGACAGCAACTGAACTCAAGGCCATCGACATACGTCCAGATCGGTCAAGCGAGCAAAGCGGCTTGGCCTGTGGCGGCTTGGGCGAGCTTGTCGCCTTTTCTCTGAACCTGTGCAGCCGCGAAACCGTGCTCGCCAAGTGGCCGGGCAGGGCTCAGGAGTTGCGACGCACAGGCCTGCCGTTAATGCCTGACTTGGGTATTTCGGGCGGGTCCGCATCGGCAGCTCGCGCTTGGTCGATGGCCGCGCGTAAATCCTCGTGAGAGCTCACGCCGATCACACGTTCCACAGGCTGGGTCATGTAGTGGCCGACGACCTTGACGCCAATGGCCGCCTCCTCAATGTCGGGAAGTTTCGTGAAGCGCACGTCCCAGCCGTTCACCTGAATGGCATCCAGTCGAACGCCGTCTCTTAGTAGCGTCTCGACCTTTTCAAGCAGAAGATCCCTTTGCCGCACCAAGGCTCGGTAATCCTCTTCCAGGACAACCCATCGCCGACCGTGGACGTTCGGGTAGTTCATCATCACGTGGTAGCGCGGCAGCTGTCTTGGGTAAACGGTTCTTATAGCTTTGCCCATGGCCAGATTCCTCATTCCCTTTCGGGGCAAAACCACAACGCTTCACAGCATGCTGTGAAGGCCCTGGCGGCCATGGCTTTTCGGAACTGTTCGACAGGTTCCTGGCGAACTGCATCCTCGCTTATCAAGCAGTCTTTCTGTCTTCGCCGTCGCGATGTAAGGATAGTTCCAGCTATGTGTTCGGTTCAGTTGGCAGACAGATGGCACTTTGCCGCTAAATGGTGCGGCTATGCCCCTACAGCGCGCCGCGGACGTGCCATTCCCGGTATGGGAATGTTGGGTTTCCGCAAGTGGGTAACCCGTCTTCGGGCAAGGGGCGACAGGTTTTTTCTCCATTGGCGGTAATTAATCGGTGGTGCTAGGCATTCTTAACCAGGCTTATAGATGGAGGTCCCTCCATACGGGTGATAGCACCGCCCTAGACGACAGCTACTGTGGCTGCAATGGGCGCCCAGAGTGGCGAGCTTTCTCTCGTCGTTAGAGGCGGGGCCTTTAATGGCTAGGTATTGCCATGTGCTCCGCTATCGGTGGGGTGCAAAAAATGGCTATGAATCGAGCTAGTCAGCAGTTGCGTCGTGAGTTGCTGGACATGGAAAAGCGTTGCGATGACGCAACCGTGGTCATTTGGAACGAATCCAAATTCTTGCCAGGGACCTCATCAATCACATTGATGAAGGCGATAGCGCTGTTACACCAGAACATGGATCACCTGCAGTCGATGGCTGACCACGTCCAATCTGGTGTTGTCGTCGCAGCGAAGTCCCTGAAAACCAAGTAACCAATAGCTGGAGCAAAACGGCGGATCTGAACCGTCCGCCGTGCACCCCCTAGAGCCATAACCGCCCGTGGGGTGGTCGGTATGCCCGGAGATGCCTTGCCGGAGTAGAGCCGAACCATGCCAAGGCGGGGGAGGTACGACCTCACGGTGCATCATCCGTGACGGGAGGTGGCAAATGCTCCAACTCCAGAAATTCAAATGCCAGGCGAGGGACTGCGGAGAGTGGTCGGATGTCCATCTGCATTACGACCCAGACTACGACGCACAAACGGTGATCTGTGCGAAGTGCGGTGCCAGACACCTTGCCTTCCAATTGCCTGCCGCAGACGGCCATCCAGTGCAGTTCAAAATCATGTTGCCCTGCGCAGAGTAGGAACGTTGTCTGCGAAGACTGGGCGCGGTCATCACTGATCAACTACCCCAGCCGTACGTGCAGGGCCGTCGTAGGGTAGATGTCGCCTTTCACATCCACCTTCCACTGTCCCAGTTGCTGCAAGGCTCGCTTAGCTCTGGAGGTTCGATTGGCGGTTGCGCAGCAGGCGTGGCTGCCGGTTTGTGGCGTGCTGCTTTTGCCACTTCAAGGGGCTGTCGTTGAACCAGCGGTTGAAGGCCCGGCTGAATCCGCTGGCGTCGGAGTAGCCGAGCAGCCCGGCCATCTGCGCCATGCTGATGGACGGGTCATCGAGGTAGTGACGCGCCATTTCCTGGCGGGTTTCATCCAGCAATTGCTGAAAGGATGTGCCTTCCTGTTCGAGCCGGCGTTGCAGCGTGCGCGGGTTGACGGCTATGCAGTCGGCGACCTTCTCCAGGGTGGCGCGGCCACTGGGCAACAGGCTGCGTAGCAGCTGCCGGACATAACTGGGCATCTCGTCGGCTGGCAGCCGTTCCATCCTCGCGATGTGTCCGGCGAGCAGTTGGTGCAGCCTTGCGTCGGTCGCGGCCAGCGGCAGGGAAAGCACCGAGGCGTCGAATTCCAGTTCGGTGCAGCGGGCGGCAAAGACCGGTCGAACACCGAATGCCCGGCAATAGGTCGCCTCATCGCCCAGTGGCTGGTGTCGGAGCCGGACCGCTGCCGGTCGCCATCCAGCACCGACCAGGGCACGCAGCAACTGCACGCCGACGCCACAGGCCAGCTCTTCTGCCTGGGGCAGTCCGGGAACATCGCGCTGGTTGGCGAGATAGCCGAGGCGGGCGATGCCTCCATCAAGGTCGAAGCCGATTTCGGCGGCGCCGTTGTACAGGAAGTAGTTGGCGCGCAACTCGGCAAGCGCGTCACCGACGGTGCCGGCATTGCGAATCAGATAGAACAGCTCGCCAAAGACATCGATGCCCTGGAACAGCCCGTACTGCAGGCCAAACGAGGCATTGCCCGATTGCGCCGCGCAGCGTTCCAGCAGCTCGCAGTAGCGGCGATGGGAGAGGATGCCGTCCTGCCGGCGCAGGCTGTCTTGGGGCAGCGACACCTGACGAAGCATCTCCGCCGGATTGAGGCCCTGGCCGCTGGCGAATGCATCGAAGCCAACAAGGCTGAGGGCGCGAACGAACGGATTGAGGGCCATGTTCCGCTACTGCCCGGTCGCGCGTGGCGGGCGAAAGGATGCCGGCGCGGCGCCGGACTCGGCCAGCAGTTGAGCCTGACGAAAGCGCTGTTTCCATTTCTGCGGACTGACGCCGTTCCAGCGTGTGAAGGCCCGGGAGAACACGCTGAGATCGGCATAGCCCAGCAGCGCGGCGAGTTGCGTCAGTTTGATGGACGAGTCGCAGATGTAGCGTGTGGCCATTGCCTGGCGTGTCTGGTCCAGCAGCTCCTGAAAGCTGGTGCCCTCGGCCTGGAGATAGCGCTGCAGGGTGCGCGGACTGAGCTGCATGTGCCCGGCGATCTGCTCGATGCTGATGTGACCTGTAGGCAGCCGCTGGCGCAGCAGCTTCTGCACGTAGGCCGGAAGTTCCTGAACGGTCATCCGGGCCAGTTCGTTCAGCTGGCGCCGAGCCAATTGCTGGAACCTTTCATCGGTAGCGCTGAGGGGTGTTTCCAGCAAGGCTGCATCGAAGACCCAGGCATTGACCGGGCCGCCGAAACGCGGCGTGATGCCCAGCAGGCGCCGGTAGGCGCCGGGCTCGCTGGCCGCCGGGTGTCGCAGCCACAACGCGTTCGGCTTCCAGGGCGGGCCCAGCAGGCTTTGCATGAGCTGGGTGCCGATGCCCATGGCCAGTTCCACGGTCTGCCGCACCGAGGCAGCCTCACCGTCGACGACCTCGTAGAGGAACCGTGCCTGGCCACCCTGTCGTTCGAGATGGAGTTCAGCGCCGCTGCTGTGGACATGGAAGTACTGCGCCAGCGCCTTCAACGCGTCGCCCACCGTGCGGGCACTCTGGATCAGGTAGAGCAGCCCGCCCAGTGCCTGGGAGCCCTGGTGCAGGCCGAACTGCAGCCCGAACAGTGGATTCCCCGAACGCCTCGCACAGAGCTCAAGAAGGGCGTTGAACTTCACACCGGAGATCAGTCCGTCCAGGGCATCGGTAGGGAGTCCGGCTTCCGCCAGGACGGCATGCGCATCGAGGCCCTGGCTGATGGCGAACTCGTCGAATCCCAATAGGGCGATGCCGCGGACAAAAGACGTCATTGCGAGTGCCTG
Organism: Pseudomonas sp. BN515; assembly: GCF_029873155.1. Lineage (NCBI taxonomy): Bacteria > Pseudomonadati > Pseudomonadota > Gammaproteobacteria > Pseudomonadales > Pseudomonadaceae > Pseudomonas > Pseudomonas sp. BN515. Next base: position 41,339 of record NZ_SSOH01000026.1, read on the forward strand.
ATTGATTCCTGGCGAAGGTTGGGACCAGCGGAAAGCCGATGACTGCCGTATTCGTTGCGATCCTACATCACGACGCCGAGCCCGCAGCGCCACGCATCCGGTGTGTCATGAATTACCGATTTTATGGCGCGAACTGCAAAGCTTTCATACCAGTCAGCGCCCAGACTCAAGCGACCTAAAACAACAAGGCACTGCATTCGGCTCCAGCCGGATGACGGAGGTTTCCATGCGCCGATTCCTGCTCTCTTGCCTGCTCGTGCTCCTGGCCGCCGCTGCCATTCATTCGATCAAAGCCCCGATCCTGGTCACCCTCGCAGGCCCTCCCACGGCATTGCCGATCGCCAGCATCGGCGATGTGTTCAGGCATTTCTGAGCCTCCAGGGGTGATGCGTCCTCCCGGCGCGCGCTGACTGCCTGGCAACCCGAGGATTTCCATTGAGCGACCTGATCCACTACCGCCTCGAACAAGGTCTGGCCCTGATCGGCCTGGACCGTGCGCCGGTCAACGCGCTTGACCAGACCCTCCGCGCGGCGCTGTCCGACGCCTGTGAGCGTGCCGCAGCGGACCCGAGGGTGAAGGCCATCATTCTCCATGGCGAACGCGGGCTGTTCAGCGCTGGTTCTGAAATTAAAGAGTTCGGCACCGACGCGTCATTTGCCGAGCCGGACTTGCCCAGCACGCTGACGCGCCTGGCCGCCATTCACAAACCGATGATCGCTGCCCTGGGTAAGGTCGCGCTGGGCGGTGGACTGGAACTGGCCCTGGCCTGCGGCTATCGCATTGGCGAACCGAATCTGCGTGTCGGCCTGTCGGAGATCAACCTGGGCCTGCTACCCGGGGCCGGCGGTACCCAGCGTCTGCCGCGACTGATTGGCGTCGAGTCCGCCCTGAACCTGATTCTCTCGGGCAAACTCATCGGGGCCGAGAACGCGCGTCTGCTGGGCTTGCTTGACCGCATCGCCCCCAGTGCGGAGCGGTTGCTGGAGGAAGCCCGTGAGTACGCGTATGAGCTGATCGCCTGTCGTGCGCCGGCGCGGCCAGTGGAAGCCTGGCCGGAGCCCGGGGAGGGCCTGCCGGATGACTTCCTCGCCCGCTATCGCGCTGAGCATGAGCCGACCTGGAAAAGCCGCCTTGCGCCGCGGCTGGTGCTGTTGGCCATGGAGGCGGCCTGCCTGCTGCCGCTCGATGAGGGGCTCCTGAGGGAGTTGGCACTGTTCAGGCAGGCAGAGTCTTCTCGTCAGTCGAAGGCGCTTCGCCATGTGTTTTTTGCCGAGCGCGAGGCGGCCCGGATTCCAGGCGTATGTGCCGATCTGCCGCTGCGAAAGATCACGCGAATTGCGGTGGTAGGTGCCGGCACCATGGGCGGCGAGATTGCCATGAGCTTCGCTAATGCCGGTATACCGGTCGCCCTGCTGGATAACGATGGAAAGGCCCTGGACCGGGGCCTGACACAGATTCGCGGCAACTACGAGACCAGCGTCCGACGTGGCAGGCTCCGCCCCGAGGAAGTGGAGTCACGCATGGACCTGATCTTCGGCACCCTTGACTACGCGGACCTGTCCGAGGCCGACCTGGTGATCGAGGCGGTCTTCGACAAGCCGGAGGTCAAGCAGCAGGTGTTTCGCACCCTGGAAGCGGTGTGCAAGCCGGGCGCGATTCTGGCGACCAACACTTCGTCCCTGGATGTGGACGCCATCGCGGCGACCACGACGCGCTCGCATGATGTCGTGGGCGTGCACTTCTTCAGCCCCGCCAGTGCCATGCGCCTGGTCGAGGTCATGCGGGGAGAGGTCACCGCGCCCGACGTGTTGGCCACCGTCCTGGACGTCGCCAGGCGCATTGGCAAATTGCCGGTGATTTCTGGCGTCGGTTTCGGCTTCATCGGTAACCGCATGTTCGAGCCGTACGCTCGCGAGGCCAATCGACTGGTATTGGAAGGCGCGACACCCGCTCAGGTGGATCGTGTGCTCACCGAGCTGGGCCTGAACATGGGTGTGTTCAGCACGCTCGACCTGGCCGGTATCGATATGGGTTTCCTGATGCGCGATTCCCACCTGGCCTCTGTCTCCCACGACGCGAGCTACTGCCGCTTGGGCGAAGAGCTGCATGCCATGGGGCGATACGGCCAGAAGAGCGGGCGAGGCTTCTATCTCTATGAAGGTCGGAACCGCAAGGACGACGCGGAGGTGATCGCGCTGGCCGAGCGTCTTGCGGACGAGTTGGAGATTCCCCGATGCCCGATTGGCGACCAGGAAATCCTGGAGCGCTGCCTGTTCACGCTGATCAACGAAGGTATCCAACTGATGGATGAGGGCATTGCCCTGCGCGCGGGTGATATCGACCTCGTGTGGATCAACGGCTACGGCTTCCCCGCCCACCTGGGCGGCCCAATGCACTACGCCGAGCAACTGGGCCTCGGCAATGTACTGGTCGGCCTCCAGCGCTACCGCCAGACCTTGGGCGAATACGGTGAGATGTGGTTCAAACCGGCACCACTGCTGGAGCGCCTGGTGGCTGCCGGCAGGAAGCGCATAGAGCGCTTCTGAGGGTTCCCCTGCTCCGGAAATGGGTTCGTCCGAGGGTGACCACGCCAGCCCTTGCACGACACCGTTTCCGGGGGAGGCGGGGAGCCTGGTGTAGCGATCGTTGATCGATGCTGCCCGGTTACCCACCGTCTGTACGCCGGGATTGGTCCCGTAATCGCTTCATCCTCTCCGCGGTATCCCGCCTGGCTCCCTTGCTGGCCAGGGAGCTTGCCAGTTCCATCTGTCCGAGGTTCTCCCATGACTCACCCCTACATCCGTAACTTTTCCCTCGCCGATCGCGTGGTGCTGATTACCGGCGCCTCCAGCGGCATCGGCGCGCATCTGGCGCGGCTGGCCTCTCGTGCCGGTGCCCGTGTGGTGCTGGCGGCACGCCGTCTTGAGCGGCTGCAGCAGGTGGCAGCGGACATCGAGTGGGAGCACGGCCAAGTGCTGCCGGTCAGCCTGGATGTCACCAATCGGGCCAGCGTCGAGGCGGCCTTCGATGCGGCCGAAGCACACTTCGGAGTGGTCGATGTGGTGCTCAACAACGCGGGTATCGGAAACGGTCAGCGGCCGCTGGAAATCAGCGAGGAAGATTGGCGTGCCATGCTCGCGACCAACCTCGACGGCGTCTGGCGAGTGGCCCAGGTGGCCGCGCAACGCATGGCCCGCAGCGGGCGCGGTGGCAGCATCGTCAATGTCGCGTCCATCCTCGGGCTGCGTGTCGCAACGGGGTATAGCCATTACTGCGCTGCAAAGGCGGGTGTGGTGCAACTGACCAAGTCGCTGGCGCTGGAGTTCGCGCGCTATGGAATCCGGGTCAATGCCATCGCCCCGGGCTACTTCAAGACCGAAATGAACGAGGCTTTCTTCGAGGGCGACAAGGGCGGCGATTACATCCGCAACATCGTGCCCATGCGTCGCCTGGGAGAGCTACAGGAGTTGGAAGGGCCATTCCTGCTGCTGGCCAGTGAGGCTGGATCTTTCATGACTGGCAGCGTGCTGGCGGTTGATGGAGGGCACCTGGTCAGCAGCATGTGAGGCAAAGGGCGATGCGCCCAGTGGTGGAGCAGAGCATCCGGCGGCTCAGTGCTGCTCCACCAGCAAGGCCAGCGCCCGGCAGGCGGTTTCCGTTTCCGCTCGCAGGCGCTCGAGGTCGCCATGGGCGGACCAAGCGACGAGCAGGCCATCGAACAGCTGGATGAGCAGACGGCTGATGGCTTTCAAGGCAGTCGCGTCGAGCTGCTCACCAACGGCACGTTCGAGGGCATGCTCCGTCGCCTCGGTGCTCACCGAATAGATCTTGCTCGCCATCTCGGGTCTGTTGCGCATGGCCCAGATGAAGAGCTCGGACTGCGCCCGGGCCAGGTCCGGATTGGTCGAGAACCAGTTGACCACCTGACGCAACATTCCGGCCGCCGTCTCTGACGCAGTGGTGCCAGCGGGTACCTGGTCGAGGGACTGCTGCGGCAGGCTGAAGAGCGATTCGTAGACTGCGTACAGGAGCTCGTCCTTGGTGCGGAATACGTAGTGAAGCGAGGCGAGGGGACAGCCTGCGGCGGCAGCGATGCGCCGCGTCGTGGCGTTGGCCACGCCATGCTCGGCAATCACCTTGACTGTCGCCTTCACGAAGTCCTGTCTGCGCAGTTCAGCGCCCACTCTGGCCATGAAAAATTCTCCGTTCCTGTCGCTATGCCGCTAATGCCCAGGCTGGGGCAGCGCCGGCGGATGCTACCCCATGCCCGTTCGCGGCGTCATGGAGCGATATGTATCCATCCATGGCGCCTTTCCGGTGGCCGGCTAACCGGTGTGGACCCCTCCCCGGTGATTCTTTTCTCAGTCTTGGAGAATTAAGGTAACAATTGTTCCGTAAATACCCATGTTGGTGCATGCGACTGAAGCAAGTTGGTGCAATCTTGGGGTTTCAGGTATCACATGACAATTGTTATAAAAAATATAACTACATGAATATAAAGGGAAAAATTACTTTTCTCATGGTTGGCATAGGGCTTGCTCTTGATCATGCGACTTGGTCAATTGATCAAGTCAGATGATCAGCAGTCTGGCACAGCCCGTTTCGTCCTTCCAGGAAGCTCGGGTGGCCGGTCAAAGCCCCATGAGGACCTTCCAATGAAAGACGTGATTCAGCGCCCCGATGTCGGCAATTTCACCCCGGTTGGGGTCAGGCAACTGCTGGTAGCGCTGGCGGCATCGGCCGCCTTCTGTTCGGCTCAGGCGGCCGATAGCGATGCTTCCCGGCTGGGTACCACGCTGACGCCGTTGGGGGGAGAGGTTGCAGCGAGCGCCGATGGGGCGATCCCGGCCTGGACGCCGCCCGGTCAGCAGGATGAGGGCTGGAGCTACGGCCAGGTGCGCGGCCAGCACTGGAAGTTCAAGGGCGACAAGCCGCTGTACAGCATCGACGCGAACAACGTCGCGCAGTATGCGAGCAAGCTGTCCCCCGGCCAGTTGGAGCTGTTCAAGAAAGTCCCGGGCTATCGCATGGATGTCTATCCGACCCGCCGTAGCTGTGGCGTGCCGGATTTCGTGGCCGAGAACACGAAGAAGAACGTCGGCTTCGCCAGCCTGGATTCAGACGGTGTGGCCCTGCAGGACGCCCACGTCCCCGGCGTTCCGTTCCCGATGCCGACTACCGGCGCAGAAGTGATGTGGAACATGAAGATGCGCTACCGCGGCGTAGGCTTCGACATGTCCAAGACCGTATCCGGGCTGTCCCCGCGCAAGGGCGGCGGCGACTGGCTGCGGACCTCCACCGACTGGTTCATCTTCACGCCCTGGGGTGAGAAGGGTAGCCAGCTGTTCTCCTCCTTCGATCGTCTGGAGAGCTCCACCTACTTCTCCTACATGGAGCCTGCCGCCCTGGCCGGCCAGTCCGGTGTCATCACCACCAAGGCCGGCGAACAGGCAACCACCTTCTATTACTTCCCCGGCCAGCGTCGTGTGCGCCGGATGCCGTCGTACTCCTACGATGCCCCGCAGATCGGGCTCGACAACCAGTACACCATCGACGAATCGAACGTGTTCTTCGGCCCCATGGACCGCTTCGACTGGAAGCTGGTGGGCAAGCAGGAGCTGCTGGTCCCCTATAACGCTTTCGGCGCCTATGACGCCTCCGCGAAGATCGAGGACGTGGCCAAGCCAGACTCCATCGCCCCTGAATTTCGCCGCTATGAGCTGCACCGCGTGTGGGTGGTCGAGGCCAATGTGCGCCAGGGCATGCGCCACCAGGCACCGAAGCGCCTGTTCTATGTCGATGAAGACAGCTGGAACGGCCTGATGGCGGTGGACTACGACAAGCAGGGGCAGATCTGGAAGGTCCGCGAGGGCTACACCATCCCCGTGTATGAGACCGGCACCTGCGATATGGAGGCCCAGGCCCAGTACAACCTGGTGGACGGCCGCTACCTCTACGACATGACCTCCATCGGCGTGGGCAAGAAAGATCACCGCTGGATCACCGAAAACGCCGGCAATCCCCGCCTGAAGCGTGACTTCTACACCTCCGACAACCTGCGTGCCATCAGCGAACGCTGAACCTCCGCCATTCGAGAGCCAACATGAAAAGAACAATCACAAAAGCTTCAGGCCTTGCTATTGCGTGCGTGACTCCCTTGGCGATGGGATTCACCTTTGAAACCGAAAACATCCGGGGTTCGTTCGATTCCACCATTTCCTACGGCATGGGGCTGCGCACTCAGTCGCAGAGCTGTGACCTGATCAACGTCGGCGCCACCGGGCACCATCCGCCCGCCGGTTGCCTGGCGCAAACCTCCAGCATCGGTGACCAGGGCAACCTGAACTATGACAAGGGCGACCTGTTCACCAATTACCTGAAGGGCACCCACGAGCTGCTGCTGAAGCTGCCGGAGGACTTCACCTTCATGGCCCGTGGCAGCTGGATTCGCGACTTCGCCGCCAGCGATACCACTGGCGCGCTGTCGTTCAACACGCCGCCGGGCGTCGGCAGCGACGGGCTGACCGACGCCGCTCGCGACGACCTGGAGTTCAAGGCGCGCCTGCTCGACCTGTGGGTGAGCAAGAGCTTCGATGTGGGCGACCAGCGCGTCCGCGCGCGCCTTGGCAACCAGGTGATCAACTGGGGCGAGAGCCTGTTCGTGGTGGGCGGCATCAACGCCACCAACGCCTACGACTACCAGGCGCTCGCGCGCCCTGGCGTCCAGCTCAAGGAGGCCGTGCTGCCGGCGCCGATGCTCAGCGTTGCCTCGGGGCTGGGCTCCGGCCTGAACGTCGAGGCGTATTACCAGTTCGGCTGGAACAAGAGTGAAGTGCCGCCGGTTGGCAGCTACTGGTCTACGACCCAGGCCCTGGGCAAGGGCATGGAGACCTACGGTTTCGTCGACAAGGACGCGCGCGACAGTGGGCAGTGGGGCGTCTCGCTGCGCTGGCAGCCGGAGGACAGCGACGTCAACTACGGCCTCTACGTGATGCGCTACCACGACAAGCTGCCGTCGCTGACGATGCAACTGCTCGACCCGAACACTTTCGCGCTGTCGCAGGAGTGGGTCTATCCGGAAGACCGCATGCTCTATGGCGTCAGCGCCAACATGCCGATCGGCGACTGGGCCGTCGGCACGGAACTCTCCTACCGACCCAAGGACGCGGTGCCGCTCAACGCCGCCATCGACCTTTGCGCGAACAACGGCGGCAAGTGCTGGAAAGACGAGAAGAAGTTCCAGTGGCACCTGACCGGCCTGTACAGCATGACGCCGTCCAACTCGCCCGCACTGCTGGATTTTACCGGTGCCAGCACCGGCACCCTGCTGACCGAACTGGTGGTGATCCATTACCCGGGCCTGCATGACGAGTTTGACGGTGAACCCGTTGCGCCGGGTGCCTACACCTGGCAGCTGGACCCGGCCACTGCGCCCACGGGGAAGGGTGACAAGACGTCCAAGGGCATCAACCTCGATCTGAGCCTCACCTACGACGGCACCCTGATTCCGGGCTGGCAGGTCACGCCGGGGATCTTCTATTCGCGGTCCCTGGGCGGGCGTACGCCGAACCTGGCGATGACCTTCACCGAAGACTCCAGCAGCATGAACCTGTACCTGAACCTGGTGCGTAACCCCGCCAGTTGGCAGGTCTCCTTCAACTACGCAAAGTTCATGGGCGGCGACACGCCCTACGACCAACTGCTGCGTGACCGTGACTACGTTGGCGTCGTGATTTCGCGTTCTCTGTGAGGCCTGTCGTGAACAGTTCTGTAAAGCTGTCGGAAACCCCGGTGCGTGGCGTCCTGCCACGCATCGAGGACCTGTTGTTCGGGCATCGCCGGCTGGTGCTGGCGATCCTGGTCCTCTTCACCCTGGGCATGGCCTGGTTCGCCGTGCAGCTGCGCATGGATGCCGGCTTCGAGAAGCAGTTGCCCATCGGCCACGAGTACGTGGACACCTTCGAGCAGTACCGCGAAGACCTGCTGGGGGCGAACCGCCTGACCATCGTGGTCAAGGCTCGCCAGGGCAATATCTGGACCGAGGCGGCGCTTAAGCGCCTGTATGACGTCACCCAGGCGGTGATCTTCCTGCCCAGTGTTTCGCGCAGCAGCGTGCGGTCCCTGTGGACGCCCAATGCCTTCGTCAACGAGATCACCGAGGAAGGCTTCCGCGCCGATCCGCTGGTGCCGGGAACGGTGACGCCGGATCGGCTGGACACCGAGATCATCGGCAGGATTGCCAACTCCACCGCCCAGGGCGGTTTTATCGGCACCCTGGTGTCCCGCGACCAGACCAGCGCGATGATCACCGCCGAGCTCAACGAGTACGACGCCAAGGGCGAACGCCTGGACTACGTGGCGTACAACAGCGTGCTGGAAAAGCAGATTCGCCAGCAGTTCGAGGACGCCGGCTTCGAAATCCAGATCATCGGCTTCGCCAAGCAGATCGGCGATATCGCCGACGGCGCCTCGGCGGTGCTGGAGTTCTGCCTGCTGGCGCTGCTGCTGACGGCGGCAGCGGTCTACTGGTACTGCCACTCGCTGCGCTTCACCCTGCTGGCCCTGGGCTGCTCAATGGCTTCGCTGGTCTGGCAGTTCGGCAGCCTGCGCCTGCTCGGGTACGGTCTCGACCCGCTGGCGGTGCTGGTGCCGTTCCTGGTGTTCGCCATTGGCGTGTCCCATGGCGTGCAGCAGATCAACTTCATCGTCCGCGAGATCGCCGTCGGCAAGAGCGTCGAAGCGGCGGCCCGCTCCAGCTTCATCGGCCTGCTGATTCCCGGCACCCTGGCGCTGGTGACGGCTTTCGTCTCCTTCGTGACCCTGGTGCTGATCCCCATTCCGATGGTGCGTGAGCTGGCCATCACCGCGTCTCTGGGCGTGGCCTTCAAGATCATCACCAACCTGGTGATGCTGCCGTTGGTGGCCTCGATGCTGAAGGTGGACGGCAACTACGCCGCCACCGAGGAGCGGTCCCGCGAACGGCGAACCCGCTGGCTGCACGGCCTGGCGAAGCTGGCGGAATGGCGCAACGCGCGTCTGGTGCTCGTTGTTGCGCTACTGGTGTTCGCCACGGCGGTCTGGCAAAGCCACGACCGTGTCGTCGGCTCCCTCCAGGCGGGTGCGCCGGAGCTGCGCGAGGACTCACGCTTCAACCGTGATGCGGTGGCCATCGCCAGCAACTACGACATCGGTCTCGACTGGCTGAGCGTGGTCTTCGAGGCTCGGCCGGAAGAGGGGAGTGAGGGGGCTGCGGCCGCCTGCGAGGACGTCGCCCTGGGGCAGTACCAGGACCGCTTCGTCTGGGCGATGGAGGGTGTGCCCGGCGTGCTCTCGGTGGCTTCTTTCTCCACCGCGATGCGCCAGTTCAACGAGGGCTACAACGAAGGCAACCCGAAGATGAGCGCGGTGCCTATCGATCCGATGAACTATTCGTCCCTGGCGGCCGAAGTGGCGCGCATTCCCGGGCTGATGCGCGGCGATTGCAGCATGACCGCCGTGCACCTGTACCTGGCGGACCACAAGGCCACCACCATCCACCGGGTGATCGAAGCCGCCAAAGCTTTCCGCAACGAATACCCCATGCCGGGCATTGCCGTGCGACTGGCCTCGGGCAACGCCGGGGTGATCGCGGCCATCAACGAGGAGGTGGAGAAGAGCGAGACACCGATGCTGCTCTACGTCTACGCGGCCATTGCACTGCTGGTGCTGGTCGTCTATCGCGACCTGCGTGCGGTGCTGGTCTGCTGCCTGCCGCTGACCATCGGCACCTTCATCGGCTACTGGTTCATGAAGGAGCTGCAGATCGGCCTGACCATCGCCACCTTGCCGGTGATGGTGTTGGCAGTAGGCATAGGCGTCGATTACGCCTTTTACATCTACAACCGCATCCAGCTGCACCAGGCCCACGGCCAGCCCATCGTCAAGGCGGTGGAGCATTCGCTGCTGGAAGTGGGCGTGGCGACCATCTTCACCGCCATCACCCTGGCGGTCGGCGTGGCCACCTGGGCCTTCTCCGACCTCAAGTTCCAGGCCGACATGGGCAAGCTGCTGGCCTTCATGTTCATGGTCAACATGGTCATGGCCATGACCGTGCTGCCGGCCTTCGCCGTGTGGCTGGAGCGGGCGTTCCCGCGCAAGCGCCCGGTGCGCATGATCGGCGCGCTGGCGCATTGAGGAGAAAAGCATGGGATACCTGAACACACTCCTGGCCGCTGCGCTGGTCGGTCTGTTACCCCTGGCCTCCGGACAGGGCGCTGTGCTGCCGCCGGTGGCGGCGGTTCCCTCGGCGAATGCCGCCCAGGCCATGCTGCTGGGCGCCTCACACGCCACGGACCGCCTGGTGGCGGTGGGTGACCACGGCATGGTGCTGATCTCCGACGATCAGGGGCGGAGCTTCCGCCAGGCACGGTCCGTACCGGTGTCGACGTTGCTCACCGGGGTCAGCTTCGCCGACGCCAGCCACGGCTGGGCGGTGGGCCAGTGGGGGACGATCCTGGCCAGCGCCGACGGCGGCGAGACCTGGGATATCCAGCGCCTGTCCAGCGAAGAGGACCGGCCGCTGTTCGCCGTGCATTTCTTCGATGCGCGGCAGGGTGTCGCCGTGGGGCTCTGGTCCCTGGTGCTGACCACCGAGGATGGCGGCAAAACCTGGAACGAGCAGACCCTGCAGGCACCGCCAGGCTATAGCCGCGCGGACCTCAACCTGATGGGCCTGTTCGCGGATGGCCGCGGCAGCCTCTACGCCACCGCCGAGCGGGGCCAATTGCTGCGCTCTGATGATCGCGGCAAGACCTGGCGCTACCTGGACACCGGCTACGAGGGCACCTTGTGGAGCGGGGCGGTATTGGCCGACGGCAGTCTGCTGGTCGGCGGTCAGCGCGGCACCCTGCTGCACGGTTCGGCGGACGGTGAGTCCTGGCAGCGCGTCACCCTGGAGGGCAAGAGCTCGATCACGTCGATCGCGGTGTCCGGTCCGCACGTGGTTGCGGTCGGACTCGATGGACTGATGGTGAGCAGCCGCGATGGCGGCCACACCTTCGAGGAGCAGCGGACCGCCGATGGCGTTTCGCTGACGGCGGCGCTCTTCACCGGGCGGGACGCTCCGCTGCTGTTCTCCCGACGCGGCGTTATCCCTGCGGGGGCGCCGTGATGCCAGGAACGATCAAGGCCGAACGGTCCTTGTCAGCGGCGGTTCACGAAAAATAAAATAACTATCGTTATCCAAATATAGAGACCTGTATCCGGGCCGTTTCGGCGCGGACGGATACGCGCGACTCGAACAACTTACATGACAGCCTGGTGGGGTCTTTATGCATACGAGAGTTACGGCACTGACGGGAACGCGCTTTCCGATCATTCAAGGTGGCATGCAATGGGTGGGTCGTGCCGAGCTGGCAAGCGCGGTTTCCAACGCCGGTGCGCTGGGAGTGCTGACCGCACTGACTCAGCCGACGCCCGACGCCCTGGCGGCGGAGATCGCGCGCTGCCGTTCCCTGACGGACCAGCCGTTCGGCGTGAACCTCACCATCCTGCCGACTACCACACCGCCTCCTTACGCGGATTACGTGACGGCGATCATCGAGAGTGGCGTGAAAGTGGTGGAAACCGCTGGGCGCAGTCCTGCCGATTTCATCGAGCGATTCAAGTCGGCCGGGGTGAAGATCATCCACAAGTGCACCTCGGTTCGCCATGCGCTGTCGGCCGAGCGCGCCGGCGTCGATGCGATCAGCATCGATGGATTCGAGGCGGCAGGGCATCCCGGCGAGGATGACGTGCCGGGGCTCGTGCTCATACGCGCCGCCAGTGCCGCCCTGCGCATTCCCGTCATCGCCTCGGGAGGTATCGCCGATGGCCGTGGGATGGCCGCAGCGCTGATGCTGGGCGCAGAGGGGATCAACATGGGCACACGCTTCATGCTGACCAAGGAAGCGCCCATCCACGAGGACATCAAGGCCGCGCTGGCGGCGGGTAATGAGCGGGACACAAAGCTCATTTTCCGGCCCTTCAACAATACCGGTCGCGTGTTCCGCAACGCTGTGTCGGAGGAAGTAGTCGAGATCGAGCGTCAGGCGGGCTCCACCTTCGAGGACATCAGGCCTCTGGTGGCCGGCGCGCGTGGGCGTGCCGCGCTGGAAAGCGGGGATGTGAACGGTGGGTTGCTCTGGGCGGGGCAAACCATCGGCCTGATCGATGATGTGCCGACTTGCGCCGAGCTGGTTAAACGCATCGTGACGGACTGCCGCCTGGCCATCGCTCGTGGCGCGAAGCTGATGGAGTTCTGACCCACGGCGCCGTCCATCCGCGGGACTGATCCGGCCTGGTTTTTCGCGTTCAGTCCCCAGGAGATTTTCCGCTCCGATGATCGGGGCCTCGCGTTACTGCGACGCCCTCTCCGCAGAGGGCTCAGGCCTTCTTTTTCTGACGTATTCCGTCCTGGAACTGCTTTGAAATGGGCATCTCAGTGATGTGCCTGTGGGTGGTTTCGTGCTGTGATTTTATTTGCATAACATGTGTTGCGTAAAATATTTGCCAGCGTTAGAGTTCGACAAAACAACAAAAGCTTCCCAGGAGACACCTCCATGTTCGCGACTCGTCTTGCAGAAGAATCAAAGGGAAGTCCCTTGGCCGAGAGATTTCGTCTCATTGGCGGATGGGTGGAAAAGCCTGACGATCTGCAGCCGGAACTGGTGGGTGATGTCAGCGCCGACGTGATCGTGGTCGGTGCCGGCTTCGCTGGCCTGTCCACTGCACTGGAACTCACGGCCCTGGGGGCGAAGGTCATCGTCCTTGAACAGGAGTTCGCCGGCTTCGGTGCGAGCGGGCGAAATGCGGGCTACCTCGCCGGCAGCATGGGCATCGAGTTCGAGCTCTTCCTCAAGCGCGTGGGCCACGAGCAGGCCAAGGGGATCGTCAAGTTCTACGACGAGGGCGTGACCTATGTGGAAAGACGGCTGCGCGAACTCGCCATCGACTGCGACTACAACCCGAGTGGGATCATCCGCGCGGTAGTGCATCCGTCCCAGGAAAAGAGGCTGCGGCACAGCATGGCCCAAGGTGCGGAGCTGGGCTCCGTCACCCGCTTCGTGGATTCCGCTGAGATGCGTGCACGGGGTATTCCGCCGGCCTTCCTGTTCGGCTGCGTGCAGCATGGCGGCACGCTGGACCCCGGCAAGTACGTGATGGGGTTGCGGCGCGCGGCGCTGAAGGCCGGCGTGAAGCTGTACGAGCAGACCCCTCTGCTGTCCTACAGCGAAGGCCCGACCATCACCTGCAAGACCGCGCGGGGCACCGCCAGCGCGCCATTCATGGTGCTCGCCACCAATGCCTATACGCCGCAGCTCGGCCTCTTGCGCGACAAGGTGGCGCCGTTGCGGGTCTCTGCGATCGAAACCGAGCCGCTGTCCAAGGCGCAACTGGCATCCCTTGGCTGGGCGGGACGAGAGGGTGTGGTGACACCGCACTGGACCATGGAAAGCCACCGCCTGACGGCGCGCGACACGCTTCTGGTTACGACCAAGCAGCTTGGCTATGCCTATGGCTCGCAAACGCCAAACCAGCCGGACACGGCGGCCTATGGCGCATTGGTACAGGCCCTGGATGAGCGTTTCCCGACCTTGCGGGGCATTGCCATCCGCGCGTGCTGGAGCGGCTACATCAGCCTGGCGTACGACGCCCTGCCAGTGGTGGGGGCAACCGGGCCGCAGCAGAACATCCTCTACACCGCCGGTTGCTCGGGGCACGGCGTCGGTACCCAGTCCCTGGTCGGCTATCTGCTGGCCGAGCGGATCGGCGGCATCGAACACCCGCTGCTCGCGGCGTTGCGCCACAAGACGCCTTCCACGCTTCCCGAACCGCTGCAGTGGTGCGCCATCAAGGCTGCGCTGATGGGTACGAACGCAATGGACCGCTTTGTGAATCGCCGGGTGCGTGGCGCCGCCAGCGGCTGACCGCCAACGCCGGCGGTCGATGGCCCCGGCTTCGCCATCTCTTTCAACTCATGGAGTACTTATGAATACCTGCTCGAACGGGGCCGTACGCGTGACGGCCTGGGCCGCGATCCTGGGCGGCATCTTTGCCTACCTGAACGTGATCTTCATGGTCATGGTGACGCACGGCGACATGGCGGTGACGCTGCAAGGCGTGACGATGCTGACCTTGCCCGGTGAGGCGAGGCAGTACTTCCGGCTGTCGATGTTCGCCGACGTCCTGGGCTTCTACCTGCCGTTGCTGGCGATCGGCGGCTACCTCTGGAACCGCTTTCGCAGCGAGGCGGGCGCCCTGGGTGACATGGCCGTTCTGGCGATCACCACTTATGTCGTGTTGGGTGTGGTCGGTGCGGGGCTGCAATTGGCGGTGCTGAATCCGCTTGCCGAGCTCCATGCCGCAGGCGGGGAGGCCGCGAAGGCTGCCGCCGAAACTGCCTGGACGACCATCGCGGTCGGCAGCCAGCGGGGCCTGTGGTGGTGCGAAGGGCCTGTCGTCCTGTTCTGGGGGCTCGTCGTTGGCGGCCACCTGAAGAGGGCGGGCTGGGGAGCTTCGATTCTGCTGCCGCTGAAGATTGTCGGCTGGTGCTTCGGGCTCTACTTCGTGGCCGGGTTCTTCCGGGAGCTGGAGGCGTTCACCGCTGCCTTGCTGGTTGTCGTTGTGCTGATCTTCCCCCTGTGGATGGTCATGTTCGGCGTGCAGTTGCGGCGCAGGCTGGTCCTCAGCCCGCTTGGCGCCTGAGCCATTTCCTCGATTCCGCACAGCCGTTCAACGGCGAGCGGCGACACCGAACAACCCTTGTGTGAGGCTCCTAGTATGGCTGACAAGCCCACCTCATCTTCATCCTTCGATTTGAATCGGCGGCAGCTGCTGAAGTTCGCCGGTGCCACGGCGGCCGTGGGTGGCCTTGGCCTGCACGCTGGGCTGGCGGGTGCCAGCGAGCGTCCGCAAGGCGCCCGTGACGACGCAGATGGCGTGCTCGACATCGCCATCATTGGCGCGGGGATCGCCGGGCTGACCGCAGCTCGCGACCTGCAACAAGCCGGCTGCAATTCCTTCGTGGTCCTGGAAGCCCGGGACCGGGTCGGGGGCAGGGTGCTCAACCACGACCTGGGCTCGGGCTACATCTCCGAAGTGGGCGGCCAGTGGATCGGGCCTGGGCAGACGGCCGTGGCGGATCTCGCCCGCGAGCTGGATGTGGGGACCTTCCCGACCTACTGCGAGGGGAAAACCGTCATCCTGGGCGGCGAGAAAGGGCGCCTGGCGATCGACCTGAAGGGCACCTTCGGCACCGATGAAACTGTCGCCGCCAAGCTCAGCGAGCTGTCCCGCGACGTGCCTTCCGGCTCACCCTGGAAGTCCCCGCGGGCCGCCGAGCTGGACAAGCTCTCGGCGGGCGATTGGCTGGCGCAGCAGAACATCAAGCCCGAGGACCGTTCGGGTTGGGACACCAGCTTCACGCTCACTTGCGGCGTGCCGCCGGCCAAGATGGGGCTTCTGCATTTCCTGTCGATGGTCAATTCGGCGAGCTGCGACTACATGAAGCTCGACTCGATCAAGGACAGCGCCCAGGGCACTCGCTTCGTCGGCGGTTCGCAGCTTCTGTGCATCAGGATGGCCGAGCAGCTCGGCGACAAGGTGCGCCTGGCGTGCCCGGTCCGTGAGATTTCCGGCTGGAATACCGACGTGGTCACGCTGCACACGGACCAGGGGGAAATCCGCGCCCGCCGGGTGATCGTGGCCATCCATCCCGCCCTGTGCAACCAGGTCCGCTTCGATCCGCCGCTACCGGAAGGGCGCGCAGCCCTGCAGCGCGCCTGGCCGGCTCACAGCCCGGCACGCAAGACGGCGATGGTCTACAAGCGGCCGTTCTGGCGCGAGAAGGGCCTGAACGGGCACACCATTCAGGTCAAGGGGCCTGTGCTCTGGGCCTGGGACAACTCACCGCCTGGCGGGGAAATCGGCGTCATCAATGCCTTCATCGTCAACGCCCAGGTGCCTTCGGACCATGCGGCCGCGCAACAGGTGCTGACAGAGGTCTACGCGCGGTCCCTCGGCGACGAGGCGTTGAACCCGGTTGCCTATCACGAGCATGACTGGGGGCAGGCCGATCCCTGGAGCATCACCTGCGTCTCCGCGATCCCGCCGGGTTTCTGGACCACCCATGGTGAATCCCTGCGGCCGTCTTGCGGCAACCTTTTCTGGTCTGGCACCGAAACCGCCGAGATCTGGGCGGGCTACATGGACGGCGCCGTGCGCTCAGGTCACCAGAGCGCGCTGCAGGCGCTCAGTTCGTTGCGCAAGGCATAGGGGGTGGCGATGAAGAAGAAACTACTGCTGGGTATCGGCGTTCTGCTCGTTGCGCTGCTGGCACTGTTCGGGCGCGACCTCGTCGGCCTCTACTACCTGCTGGACCATATCGAAACCACCACCAAGGCCTATGAGGCCGAAGGCGCCTGGCCGCAGGTGACCGATGCTTGCACTGGCTGCCACGGCGCCAACGGCAGCTCCCTGCACCAGCGTTATCCGAGTCTGGCGGGGCAGCCCGCCGCGTACCTGACGGCACAGCTCCACAGCTTCGCCAAAGGCCAGCGGAGCTTCCCGAACATGGAGCCGCTTGCCAAGACCCTGAGCGAGGACGAGATCACGCATCTGGCGGACTACTTCGCCCGCCAGCCAGCCATCGGGAACCATGGGTTCCAGCCTGATCCCGCCTTGCGGGAGAAAGGCGAGAAGCTGGTGGCGGCCGGGGCCTGTACGGCCTGCCACGGGGCGACGTTGATGGGGCAGGCGCAGTTCCCGCGTCTGGCAGGGCAGGGGGCCGACTACCTCCAGGCGCAGCTGGATGCCTTTGCCGAGGGCCGGCGAACCGACCCGACCGGCTCGATGAAGGCCGTCACCGCGAACCTGTCCCCGGACGATCGCAAGGCACTTTCCCACTACCTGGCAGCGCTCGCTCCAGCGGCGAAGTAACCAAGATCAGAGGCTATTACCATGGATATCAAAGAGACTTTGGCGCTGCTTTCCTGCGTCCTGCTGGTGCTGTGCGGATACACCTACGGGGCGAAGTTCGTCAGACGGGGTAATTACCTGCTCGGCTTCGAGTGGATGATCGTCGCGTTCTCCGGCTCCAATCTGTTGATCTGGATGTTGATCCAGGCGGACCTGCCGGGGCTGGCGAAGATCAACTACAGCATCTCGTACTTTCTCGATGCCTTCTCCCGTGGCTTTGGTATCCCCATCGTCGCCGTCCTCGGCCTGATGGCCGTCACCCATAGCTTCAAACCCTCGGCATTCAAGGACGCCTTGATTTTCGTGGTCACCTTTGCGGCGACCTTCGTCCTGATCAAGGCAGACTTCATGGTCAAGCCGCTTCCCTACTACTACGTGAGCATGTGGGGGATATATACCCTCTACCTCGCCTACTTCATCTGGAAGCTGGCGGGTGTTGGAGAGAAGTGGCATGCGCTGGGCGTCACTGTCGGGGCGGCTTTGGGGCTGATGGTGGCCTGCATCTATGACTTCTTCCCGATCCCCGGTGACGAGACGAAGATGGTGTTCCTGACGATCGCCCTGGTGAGCTGGTCGTACATGATGGTCCAGCTGTACTACTCCTATTTCGCTTTCGAACGGGCCAAAGCGGTCCGCATTCGCTGAAACGCCGGAGTCCTTCCATGTCGATCGAACAAGTCGGGCCGGCCGTCGAGCAGATGCGCCAGGTCTTTGCCAGTCAACGCGCGTCCTTCGCCAGTGAACGCTATCCGTCGTATCAGACCCGTCGCGCCAATCTATTGGCCCTGAAGTCTGTGGTGCTGGACAACGCCGATGAAATCGCCGCCGCCATCGCAGCCGATTTCGGCCACCGCTCCGTGCACGAGACCAAGTTGCTGGACATCTTTGGTCTGGTCAGCGAAATCAACCACGCGCTCAAGTGCCTGAAACGCTGGATGAAGCCGCAGCGACGCGGCGTCGGGATCTGGTTCCAGCCCGGACGTGCCGCGCTGCTCGCCCAGCCGCTCGGGGTGATCGGCATTGCCGCGCCCTGGAACTATCCGCTGTACCTGACCCTGGGACCGCTCTGTGGTGCCCTGGCCGCCGGCAACCGCGCCATGATCAAAGTCGCCAGTGACTCCAGTCGCTATGGGGAGTTGCTGGCTCGCCTGCTCGGCCAGCGTTTCAGCCAGGACCTGGTGGCGGTGATTCAGCCGGGGCCGGGAATCAACGACCAGTTCTCCCGCCTGCCATTCGATCACCTGATCTTCACCGGGTCACCGGAAGTCGGCCGGCAGATCATGCGCAATTGCAGCGAGAACCTGACGCCGGTGACCCTGGAGCTGGGCGGCAAGTCACCGACCCTGGTGGCGCCTGGATACTCCTTGAAGGTTGCCGCCGAGACCATTCTCTGGGGCAAGTGCCTGAACTCCGGGCAGACCTGCGTGGCCCCGGACTACCTGTTCCTGCCGGAAGGCAGCGAGGCCGAATTCATCGAGCACGCCAAGGCCGCCGTGGCCCGCTACTACCCGCAGCCGCTGGGAGCGAATCCCGACTACAGCTGCATGATCAACGGCCGCCAGATGGCGAGGGTCGAAGCCCTATTGGCCGATGCTCGCGAGAAGGGCGCGCGGGTCGTGGCGCTGGCCGATGTCGAAGAGGCTCGCCGCGCCGGCAAGCTTGCCCCGCACCTGGTGTTCGGCGTGCGCGACGACATGCAGATCATGCGGGAAGAGATCTTCGGCCCCTTGTTGCCCGTGCTCAGCTACCGCCAGCTGGAAGAAGCCGTGGACTACATCAATGCCCATGAGCGCCCCCTGGCGCTGTACCTGTTCGACGATGACTCGGGGCGTGTCCAGCAGGTGCTGCGGCAGACGCTTTCCGGCGGTGTCTCGGTCAACAGCGTGATGCTGCACGTGCTGCAAGAAAACCTGCCGTTTGGCGGCGTCGGCAATTCGGGTCTGGGGCACTACCACGCGGAAGAGGGCTTCCAGACCTTCAGCAAGATGCGACCGATCTTCTACCAGGCCCGGCTCAACGGCAGCTTCCTGCTCAAGCCACCTTACGGACGGCTGACCCAGGGATTGCTGAGTTTGCTGCTGCGCTGATCCCTTCGGCGAGAACCGTACCTACTCCTTTTGGCGCCCTTCGGGGCGCCTTTTTTTGGGGAGGAAGAAGTGCAGTGTCCAGGGGGGAAAGGCACCGATCACTCCATGCATGACGACAGGCCGGGGCAGGTGCGCACGCGATGCGCAGTGAACCCCTGGGCGCTTCGGCTAGACCCCGGTTACACCCACCCAGGGACAGGGGCCCCGTTGCGCCCAGAACTCCCTCGTATAGCCCCGCTCACAACGCATTCATTTCAGCAATATCACGCACCACATGGTCAGCGGAACGGTCGAACATCGCCTGCTCCTGCGCATCCAGAGGCAACTCGATCACCCGCACCAGCCCCTCTTTTGCCAGCACACAGGGGACACCCATGGCAATGTCTGTTCGCCCGTACTCGCCCTCGAGAATCGCGACCGTCGGCAAGATGCGGTTTCGCCCATTGGCGATAGCATCCACCATCTGCGCAATTGCCACGCCCGGCGCATCGCAGGCGCTCCCGAGTTTCTTCAAACCCAGAATCTCGCCGCCACCCTGACGTGTGCGCTCCACAATCCGCTCTATCTGCTCGCTGGACAGGAAGTGAGACAGCGGTACCGAGCCGACCGCGCAGTAACGCATCAGTGGCACCATGCTATCGCCATGCCCGCCCAGCACCAGCGCCGTGATATCCCGGGCAGAAAACCCTGTCTCCTCGGCGATGAAACACTTCATGCGCGCTGTATCCAGCACCCCCGCCTGCCCGAACACCTTGTCGCGTCCCAGCCCGCTGAGAGACCAGGCCCGATAGGTCAGCACGTCGACCGGGTTCGACACCACCAACACCGTCGCCGCCGGAGCATGATGGTTAATATCCCGCATGATGCCGTCGAGGATCGGCAGATTGATGCTCAAGACATCCTGGCGTGACTGACCAGGCTTGCGGGGCACACCCGCCGTAATCACCACCAGGTCAGAATCCCGCAGCATTTCAGCGTTGGACCCGCCGTAAACCCGGGTGTCAGAACCTGACTCGACTGCCGCCTGCCAGACGTCCAGCGCCTTGCCCTGTGCCAACTCACCCTGCACATCAATCAACATCAACTCACGACAGAACTCTTCCCGGGCGATGATCTGAGCTGCCGCCTCACCGACCATGCCGGCACCCACAATTGATAGCTTGTTCACCTCACACCTCCGCGAGGCGTGCGCCACCAGCAACATGCCCACCTCTGCAGAGAAGTATTGCCCGCTAATGCAAAAAGGCCACCCGAAGGTGGCCGAAGCCGTTGCTAATGGGCAGTCCTGGCCCCAGGACATGTCCCGAAGCGCCCGAGGCGGCGCGTTGAAGCGAGTCAGACCTGGTTGACGGCGGTGATGCAGCACATGCGTCCAATAGAGGGTCCCACGGCGTAGCCATAGTAGCGGCACTTACCTCAGCCCTCGGGACACCCATGAGCGCCGAAACTATCGATCTGAACAGCGTGGTGACGCTGGTCGTCCACCATAAGGTGCGCCGCGAAGCCCTGCCCAGCTACGAAGCCTGGTTGCGCCGTACCGTGGCGGCTGCGCGTCGGCAGCCGGGGCACCTGGGTGTGAACGTGATCCGCCCAGGCGGCGAGGGCGCGATGTTCACCACCGTGGTGCGCTTTGCTCGAGCCGGGCAATTGCAGGCATGGATCGATTCGGCCGAGCGTGCGGCGCTTATCCAGGAAGTCTCGCCGTTGCTGGAAGAGGGTGATCACCCGCTGATCCACAACGACGCCGAGTTCTGGTTCACCCCGGCCCACGGCAACGTCCGCCAGCCACCGAAGTGGAAGCAGGCGGTGCTCACTTACCTGGTGATCTGCCCGCTGACCATGGTCATCCCGCGCCTCTGGGCGCCGGCTTTCGAGCGCTACCCGGTGCTGGGAGGCGTCGTGCCGAGCAACCTGCTGATCACGCTGTGCATCGTGGTGCCGGTGGTTTTCCTGATCATGCCCTGGGTCACTCGGCGGTGCGCCGGCTGGCTCCGCGCCGACTGACGATTCCCTTTCCGCGGCGCCCTGCGTGGCGCCCGCTCCCACAACGACCTGCACCGCAGTCACAGGAGTTTTCCATGAGCACCTTCGTAACCCGCGACGGCACCGAGATCTACTACAAGGACTGGGGCAGCGGCAAACCTGTGCTGTTCAGCCACGGCTGGCCGCTGGACGGCGACATGTGGGAATACCAGATGGAGTACCTGAGCAGTCGCGGCTACCGCACCATCGCCTTTGACCGCCGCGGTTTCGGTCGCTCCAGCCAGCCGTGGAACGGCTACGACTACGACACCTTTGCCGATGACATCGCCGGTCTGATCGAGCACCTGGACCTGCGCGACGTCACCCTGGTCGGCTTCTCCATGGGCGGTGGCGACGTCAGTCGCTACATCGGCCGCCATGGCACCTCGCGCGTGGCCGGCCTGGTGCTGCTGGGCGCGGTGACGCCGGTCTTCGGCCGATCCACCGACTTCCCGCAGGGCGTGGAGAAGGGCGTGTTCGACGGCATCAAGGCCGGCCTGCTGAAGGACCGTGCGCAGTTCATCGCGGACTTCGCTGCACCCTTCTACGGTACCAACCACGGCCAGAAGGTCTCCGACGGCGTGCTGACCCAGACCCTCAACATCGCGCTGCTGGCCTCCCTCAAGGGCACCGTGGACTGCGTTACCGCGTTCTCGGAAACCGACTTCCGCGCGGACCTGGCCAAGGTCGATGTGCCGACCCTCGTGATCCATGGCGATGACGACCAGATCGTGCCGTTCGAAACCACCGGCAAGCTGGCCGCCGAGCAGGTCCCGGGTTCCCAGCTGAAGGTCTACGCCGGCGCGCCCCATGGCTTCGCCGTCACACACGCACAACAACTCAACGAAGACCTGCTGGCCTTCCTGCAACGCTGAGGTACCCGAACATGAGCACTGCAGACCTGATCCTGTTCAACGGCAAGCTGCACACCGTCGACCCTGAACGGCCGCACGCCACCGCCGTGGCCATCGCCGACGGCAAGTTCCTCGCCGTGGGCAGCGACGCCGAAGTGATGGCCTACCGCAACGGTTCGACCCAACTGGTCGACCTCAACCGCCGCACCGTCATCCCCGGCCTCAACGACTCGCACCTGCACCTGATCCGTGGCGGCCTGAACTACAACCTGGAACTGCGCTGGGAGGGCGTGCCTTCGCTCTCTGACGCCCTGGAGATGCTGCGTCTGCAGGCCCAGCGCACGCCGTCGCCGCAGTGGGTGCGCGTGGTCGGTGGGTGGAACGAATTCCAGTTCGCCGAGCGCCGCCTGCCGACCCTCTCGGAGCTGAACAAGGCGGCGCCGGACACCCCGGTGTTCGTCCTGCACCTGTATGACCGCGCGCTGCTCAACCGCGCGGCGCTGCGCGTTGTCGGCTACACGAAAGACACACCGAACCCGCCCGGTGGCGAGATCGTCCGTGACAGCAACGGCGAACCCACCGGCATGCTGATCGCCCGTCCCAACGCGATGATCCTCTACGCGACCCTGGCCAAGGGGCCGAAGCTGCCGCTGGAATACCAGGTCAACTCGACCCGGCAGTTCATGCGCGAGCTGAATCGCCTGGGCCTGACCAGCGTGATCGACGCCGGTGGCGGCTTCCAGAACTACCCGGACGACTACCAGGTGATCCAGCAACTGGCCGACGCCGACCAGCTCACCGTGCGCATCGCCTACAACCTGTTCACCCAGAAGCCCAAGGAAGAGCTGGCCGACTTCAAGAATTGGACCTCCAGCGTGACCTACGGCCAGGGCACCGACTTCCTGCGCCACAACGGCGCGGGCGAGATGCTGGTGTTCTCGGCGGCAGACTTCGAGGACTTCCTCGAACCGCGCCCGGACCTGCCCGGCACCATGGAAGCCGAGCTGGAGCCGGTGGTGCGCCACTTGGTCGAGCAGCGCTGGCCGTTCCGCCTGCACGCCACCTATGACGAGTCCATCTCGCGCATGCTCGACGTGTTCGAGAAGGTCAATCGCGACATTCCCTTCAACGGCCTGCCGTGGTTCTTCGACCACGCCGAGACCATCTCGCCGAAGAACATCGAGCGCGTCCGCGCCCTGGGCGGTGGCATCGCCATCCAGGACCGCATGGCGTTCCAGGGCGAGTACTTCGTCGATCGCTACGGCAAGCAGGCCGCCGAGGCTACGCCGCCGATCAAGCGCATGCTGGCCGAAGGCGTGCCGGTGGGCGCCGGCACCGACGCCACCCGCGTGTCCAGCTACAACCCCTGGACTTCGCTTTACTGGCTGGTCAGCGGCAAGACCGTGGGTGGCCTGAGCCTGTATCCGGAAGGTTTGTCGCGCGAGGTGGCGATCCAGCTGTTCACCCACGGCAGCGCCTGGTTCTCGAGCGAGCAGGGCAAGAAGGGCATGCTCAAGGTCGGCCAACTGGCGGACCTTGCGGTGCTCTCCGAAGACTTCTTCAGCGTCGAGGAAGAAGCCATCAAGACCATCGAGTCGGTGCTCACCGTGGTAGGCGGCAAGATCGTCCATGGCGATCGCGAGTTCGACAAGCTGGCCCCGCCGAGCATCCCGGTGGTACCGGAGTGGTCCCCGGTGGCCATGGTTCCCGGCCACTGGCGCCCGCAGGCGCCGCTGCAGCAGGCCGTGCACCAGTGCGTCGGCTCCTGCGGTGTGCACGGCCACAGCCATGAGCGCGCGCGCACCAAGGATGTGCCGGTGAGCGACTTCGCCGGGTTCTGGGGCGCGTTCGGCTGTTCGTGCTTCGCGTTCTGATGAATCAGGTCGACGCTGTTGCCTGTCGGAAGCGTTTCCAGGTCTGTGTCGGCCTCGCCAGGGTGCCAGCTGGCACGCACTTCCAGGTCAATGCCAGGACCAGGGTAATGAACCTGGATCGCTTCGATCTGCGCTGATCCCTGGCGAAAAGCACGCCCCGCGAGCGCTATCCAGCTCGCGGGGCGTTTTGTTTTCCGCAAGCGGCATCTCCCTTCTCCTGTGGTTCCATCAGCGGCGGAAGGCCGCTCCGGAATGGGGGCAAGGGAAGGCGATCCGATGCTTGATCGAATCGGGCCGTGGACTGTGGTTTCGAGCGCAGCCGTACAAGAAAAGCGCGGCGAAAGTTGATCGACTGGCATGACCCTTCTCCCGGGTAACCAACCGCATTCCTCAGAGCCTCGAGCGACTACCCATGAACCGAAACGACCTGCGCCGCCTGGACATGAACCTGCTGGTGATCTTCGAATCCCTGATGCTGGAGCGGAACCTCACCCGCGTCGGCGAGAAGCAGTTCATTACCCAGTCCACCGTCAGCGCCGCCCTGGCGCGACTGCGCGACCTGTTCGACGACCCGCTGCTGGTGCGCGTCGGTCGCGGCATGGAACCCACCAGTCGGGCACTGCACATCTTCGAGGAACTGCGTCCGGCGATGGACGTGATCTCCGCCGCCGTCAGCCGCGCCAAGAGCTTTGACCCGCAGAGCAGTTGCAACATCTTCCGCCTGGGTCTCTCGGACGACGCCGAATTCGGTCTGTTCCCCGCGCTCCTCGCGCGTCTGCAGCAGGAGGCACCGAACATCACGGTGGTGGTGCGCCGTGCCAACTTCCTGCTGATGCCGGCGCTGCTGTCCTCCGGCGAGATCACCGCCGGTGTCAGCTACACCACGGATCTACCGGCCAATGCCAAGCGCCGCAAGCTGCGCGACATTGGCGTGAAGGTACTGCGCGGTGACGACCGCCCCGGCCCTCTGACCCTGGACGAATACTGCTCGCGGCCGCATGCGATGGTCTCCTTCTCCGGCGACCTCAACGGCGCCATCGACCTCGACCTGGAACGCATCGACCGTCGCCGCCGGGTCGTGCTGGCCGTGCCGCAGTTCGGCAGCCTTCGCGCGTTACTGCGCAACACCGGGATGATCGCCACAGTGCCGGACTACGCCGCCTGTGCCCTGGTGGAAGACAGCTGCTTGCGTGCCGAGGACCCGCCGTTGGAGATCAAACCGGCGGAACTTTCCCTGGTCTGGAGCGCTGCCCACGATAACGACCCGGCCGAGCGCTGGCTGCGCGAGCGCATGGTCGAATACATGAGCGCGCCACTACCCTGAGGCCAGTGCTTTTCGTCGGAGGGAGCGAAGCGATACCCGGCGCAAACGTCCGAGCCTGTTCGTGACTGAGTCAGAAAACACCCAGGCGCCGGTACGGTCGTCTGGGGACAGGGGAGCTGCCAGGAAGAAAGGGGAGGGGGAGCGGCAGCGCCGCTCCCTCGCGAGGCTCAGTGGCCTTCGCTGGCGTTGAACATGGTCTTGGCGTAGATCAGGCCCAGGCCGTAGGCGCCGCCGTGCTCGATGGAGGTCTTCACGGTCTGGTCGTAGGTCTCGCCGCGGGCCCAGTCGCGTTGCAGTTCGAGCAGGTACTGCAGGGAGGTCATGGGACGCGCGCCGAGCTGGATCATGCGCTGCAGCGCCATCTCGTGGGCCTCGGTGGATACGTCGCCACAGGCATCGGCGATCACGTAGACCTCGAAGCCCTGGTCCAGCGCCGACAGCGCCGGGCCGACGATGCATACGGAAGTCCAGAGGCCGGCCAGGACGATCTTCTGCTTGCCGAACTTGTTCACTTCCACAGCGATGCGGGGGTCTTCCCAGGTGTTCATGCTGGTGCGGTCGATGATGTTGTGCTCGGGGAACACCGACTTGATCTCGTCAAAGATCGGCCCGGAGAAGCTCTTTTCGGCAACGGTGGTGAGGATGGTGGAGACGCCGAACTCCTTCGCCGCCTTGGCCACCAGTGCGGTGTTGTTGCGCAGGGCCACTGCGTCGATCGACTTGGTGGCGAACGACATCTGCGACTGGTGGTCGATCATGATCAGGGTGTGGTCGATGGGGCTGAGCAGGGTCTTGCCGGGAACGGCGGAAGCGGTGGCCATGAATGGGGCTCCTGGGTCGTTGGCGCGCCGGATGGCGCAAAGGGACGCGCCAGCTGGCGGCCGGCGCGATGGGCCCACTATCGCCGGGGTGGCGGAGGAGTTATTGGATCGATGTGCTCGGTGCGGGCGCGTTGTGTACGTCGAAGATAGAATGGCTGTTCTGTGTAGGTAGATACGCAGATCAGCCAATGGGTTGCTGTGACGCTGAGAGAGTGAGGGTGGCGAATTGAGCGGTGGTGCGATGAAAACAGTGGCGATGGTGCTTTATAGCGATGTGCTGATGCTCGATGTGTCAGGGCCGATGGAGGTGTTTTCCATCGCCAATCGCTTCCTCGCGCCGGAGCATCACTACCGCCTGCTGACCGTCGCCGAGAACCGCGAGCCGATCCGCAGTTCCTGCGGCTTGAAGATGCTGGCCGACCTGACCCTGGAAGAGCTGCCCGCCGGCATCGACCTGCTGCTGGTGCCCGGCGGCCCCGGCGCCTACGACACCGCGCAGCCGGCGCTGAGTGCCTGGCTACCACAGGCGGCAGGGCACGCGCGGCGACACGGGGCGATTTGCACCGGTGCCTTCCTGCTGGGCAACGCCGGCTTGCTCGACGGCTACCGTTGCACCACCCACTGGAACTACCTGGAGCGCCTGGCGCAGCGTTTCCCCTGCACGCGGGTGGAGGCCGAGCAGATCTACGTGGTGGACCGCAACCTGATCACCACTGGCGGCATCACCGCCGGCATCGACATGGCCCTGGCGGTACTCGGCGAGGACCATGGCAAGGAGCTGGCGCTGGAGGTGGCGAAGGTACTGCTGGTGGTCATGAAGCGTCAGGGCGGCCAAGCCCCCTTTGCACCGCTGCTGGCCACGGTCCTGCGCGATGGCTCGGCAATCGCGAGGGTGCAGGCCTACATGGCCGATCACATTGAGGAGCCCTTTACCATCAAGCGTATGGCCGAGCTGGCGGCGATGAGCCCGCGCAATTTTGCTCGCGCCTTCCAGCGCGAAGTAAAACTGACGCCCATGCAGTACCTGCAGAATGCCCGCATCGAGCACGTGCGGCGGTTGCTGGAAACGACTGACCTGCCACTGAAGGTGGTGGCCTGCCGCAGCGGCTTCGGCAGCGCCCGGCACCTGCGCACGGTGTTCAGTGAACGCATTGGCATGACGCCCAGTCAGTACCGTCAACAGTTTTCCGCTACTTGACCGTCTGATGCACCCTTCTTGGCCGTATCCGTCCCTCTGGCCGAATTGCGCTGTGATCCAGAGACCGGAGAATGGGTCCATCGACAAACAGGAGCCACCGCCCCGATTCGTTCGAACTTGCTCGGATACCCCCGTGGTAGAGCGGTCCGTACGAACAAGGCGGGAGATGACATGAACGCCCCCACGCCAATCGGCACGGAAACGGTATTGCAGTTCGGCCGCTTCCAACTGCACCCCTATAAACGTCAGCTGTTGCAGGGCAATCGCCCGGTCCGCATCGGCAGCCGTGCCCTGGACATCCTCCTGGTACTGGTGGCTCAGCCCGG
Source organism: Pseudomonas sp. BN515 (assembly GCF_029873155.1). Classification (NCBI taxonomy): domain Bacteria; kingdom Pseudomonadati; phylum Pseudomonadota; class Gammaproteobacteria; order Pseudomonadales; family Pseudomonadaceae; genus Pseudomonas; species Pseudomonas sp. BN515. Next base: position 68,841 of record NZ_SSOH01000026.1, read on the forward strand.
TGAGATCATCGCCAAGGAGACCATCATTGCCCGTGTTTGGGGCACCACGGTGGTCGAGGAGATCAACCTGCGGGTGCACATCGCCGCGCTGCGCCGCGTCCTGGGCGAGGGGCACACCGGTGAACGCTATATCACCAACGTGCCGCTGCGCGGCTACGGCTTCGTCGGCGTGGTGGAGACGCTGCAGGCTCAGCCGACCCAGGTAGCGCCCGCCAGCAATCTGCCTGTGTTGCTGGCGGGGCTGGTGGGGCGCGGGCACCTCACCCAGCACCTGTTCGAGCAGATGCTGGGCACCCGCCTGCTGACCCTGGTGGGGCCGGGCGGGATAGGCAAGACTTCGTTGGCGATCCAGGTATGCGAGTCGCTACAGCAGCACTACGTCTGCATTCGGTTCCTCGACCTGTCGTCGGTATCCGACGCAGAGGCGCTGGCCCGGTTGCTCGCCACGGTGCTCGAGGCGGTCGGCAAGGGACGGCTGCTGCTGGTGCTGGACAACTGCGAGCACTTGGCTTGCGCCTGCGCCCAGCTGATCGAGCGGTTGTTGCGCCAGCACCCGGCGCTCAGCGTCCTGGCCACCAGCCGCGAACCGTTGCATGCCGAGGGTGAACACGTACTGCGCCTGCCGCCGCTGGAACTGCCCGTCAGCGACGAGGTGACGCTGTTCGGTGCGCTGTGCTGTTCGGCCGTGCAACTCTTCGTGCAGCGCGCGCGCGATGTGTACGACCGCCTGGAGTTGAGCCCGGCCCAGGTGCGCGCGATAGTCGAAGTCTGCCGGCGTCTGGACGGTATCCCGCTGGCTATCGAGATGGCCGCCCGCCAGATCGATACCCTGGGCCTGACCGGACTGCCGAAGCTACTCGACAGCGGCGTTCTCCTGCATATGCCCGGCCGCCGCACCGCCCCAGTGCGGCAAAGCAGCCTATGCGCCACCTACGACTGGAGCTATGACCAGCTCAGCGGCACCGAGCAAACATGCCTGCGCCTGCTCGCGCGGCTGGGCAGTAGCTTCACGCTGGAAACGGCGGTGAGCGCGCTGGTGGATACCCGGTTGTGCCGCGAACGCATCTGCGCCGTGGTCAGCCAGTTGGCTGACAAGTCGCTGTTGCTGGTGGAAGAGGGCGAGCCCGGCGTGCGCTACCGGATGCTCCACACGGTTCGCGCCTATGTACTCGAGGGGATCGGCGTCACTAGGCCTGACGCCGCCAGCCCGGCGGCGTGACGCGGAAGACTTGGCCGCGCGCCGTCTACCGTGCCATCGCCTTTATCCGTGACTGGCTTGCACCTCCGTGCTCGCTACACAGGACCGCACGACGACCGGTTCTTCATCGATTTCGTCTACGAAGCGGAGGTGGAGGGGCAGCCCCGCGCTTGGCGTATCCAGCCTTTGGGAGATATCCCCGTCAGGCGGTTGAACACACGACAGAAATGCGCCTGGTCGTAGAAGCCACATTCCAGACCGATCTCCGCCAATGGCCGATCCGCGTCGGTCAGCAGGCGCTTGGCCTTTTCCACCCGCTGGAGCCGTACCCACTCCAGCGGCGAGTGGCCGGTGCTGACCTTGAACTTGCGTGTGAAGTCGCTTCTGGACAGTGCGCAGGCGTCCGCCAGCCACGTGACGGTGATGCCTCCTTCCAGGTGCGTGAGGATGAGCTTCAAGGCTTGCTCTTCCTGCCAGCGGGCGAGCTTGCGCGCTTCTGCGTAATTTGTGGGGCGCTCGATACTTTCGCTCAGCATGGGTGTTCTCGCTGATCTGATGTATCGCTATCTTTCGCAGGCTGGAGCGAGGCGGCCAGTTAATGCCGGTTAAAGTTCATTAAGCGGACAGTCGCCTGGGAACCATGAACATTGCGAGGGCGCAGTCGTCAATCAGTGGCGTGACCAGTCCCATCTTTCTGCAATGTTTCTGTGACGCTGGAGGGTGCCTTCAGGTGCTCAAGTGCCACGGGTGAACCGTGCGGGTTTGGTGAGTTCCGCCGACGTCGTCACCGTGACGTCCGTGCGCGGATGAGTGCACGGTTTTTCATGAACCGCTTGCCGCCGGAAGCAGCGGTGATGGTCGTTGTTAATTTTTATGAAGAGCCCTCGGCAGCTCACCTTTTTTGCAATAGAACGGAGGTGGCAGCTCTGCGGAGCTGTGTTCGAGGCCTCCTGTTAGAAAGAGGCCGGCACCCGGCCCGCGTGCAAATTTTTGTTGGTAACGATGAGAAAAGAACAACTGATGCCGGTCGAGTCCGCGTTGTGCTTCGGCCCCTACGTGGTCTATCCCACCTCGCGCTCGATCGTGGATAGTGGCCGACCGCTACGCCTGGGGCAGCGCGCCTTCGATCTGCTTCTCGTGCTGTTGGAAAACGCCGGCGAGGTCGTCGGCAAGCGCGACCTGATGGCCAGGTCCTGGCCCGGCCTGACGGTAGATGAAGGCAACCTTCGCGTGCACATGGCGGCATTGCGGAAGGCTCTTGGAGATGGCCAGGAAGGGCGCCGCTACATCGTGACGGTGGCGCTGCGAGGCTACAGTTTTGTCGCACCGATCAGCCAGGTTGGCAGTGTCCCACCTTTGATGAGCGTGGATCCGTCGAGCCAGCACAACCTGCCGGCGCGGCGCAGTCGCCTGGTGGGTAGGGAGCGGGAAGTAGCACATATCATCGGCCAGTTGCAGAGCGGTCGCAGCGTTTCGGTGGTGGGCTGCGGGGGAATCGGCAAGACCAGTGTCGCCCTGCTGGTGGCTGAGCAGCTGATCGGCCGCTATCGCGATGGGATCCGCATGCTCGACCTCACGCTGCTTCAGGATGCCGGGCCGCTGGCCAGCACCCTTGCCGCGCTGTTGGGCATACCCGGGCAGGCAGGTAGCTCGCTCGAGGTCCTCTGCAGCCAGCTCGGCTCGCGCGAGATGCTCCTGCTGATCGATAACTGCGAGCACATGGTCGAAGCGGCGGCGCACCTCATGGAGTGCCTGCTGTGCGCTGCTCCGGGGATTCATGTGCTTGCCACCAGCAGGGAGGCGCTGCGTACCGCGCACGAGCGCGTCTATCGATTGCCTCCACTGGCCAACCCACCAATGCAGATTACCGAGGTCGCCGAGGCGCTTGCCTACCCGGCGCTCGCCCTGCTGGTCGAGCGGGTCAGGAACGTCGACGAAGCCTTCGAACCTGGGGCGGCGGATCTGCCGCGCCTCGTTGATATCTGCCATCGCCTGGACGGCATGCCTCTGGCGATTGAACTGGCGGCCGGCCAGATCGCCAGCGAGCGGGACATCGGGGCGGCGCTGCTCGGCGGCGAGTGCTACCTGGACTGTCCCATCGACGCCCAGGATGTCCTTCCACGGCACCGGCACTTGCGCACAATGTTCGACTGGAGCTACGCCCTGCTGTCCGATGCGGAGCGGGCCGGCCTGCGTCGCCTGGGAGTGTTTCGCGGGAGCTTTTCCCTGGAGTCCGCCGCGGCGTTGTTTGGCCTCACGGGCGACCCTGGGGCCGGTTGCATGCTTATCTCGCAGTTGGCGATGAAGTCGCTGATCAGCGTCGAGGTCAGCGACGATGAGTTCGCTTACCGCCTGCTCGAACCGGCGCGGCTCTATGCCTTGGAAAAGCTGGACGCGGCGGGTGAGCTTCATGAAACCCGCGTCCGACACCTTGGCATCTGCATGGCGCGCCTTGAGCAGGCGCAGCTTGAATGGGAAAGCCTGCCAACCAGCCGTTGGTTGGAGCGATACGCCAAGTGGCTGGGTGACCTGCGATCGGCGTTGAACTGGGGGCTGGATGCCGAAGTGCGTCACCCCCTGGCCATTCGCCTGACAGCATGCTCGGCTCCGATCTGGCAGGAGATGTCGCTCCTGCACGAGTACGGTTCCTATGTGGCGAGTGCCCTCAGTCTACTGAGCGCAGCTTTCGATGCTGAAGGCGATGAGGCTTTGCAACTGGCGACGCAGTTGCAGCTGGCGCTGGGCAACTGTTCCTACCATGGTCAGATTGTTGCTACCCAGGCCATCGGCGCCTTCCAGAGCGCCCAGTCGCTTGCGGAGAGAAGCGGGGACCCGGGCGCGATGCTCCATGCTATTTCGGGCCAGCTCGCGGCCAACCTGCGCTCTGGACGGTACCTGCAAACCTTGGCGCTGAGCGAAGAGTTCGATCAGTTGGCCCAGGGGCGTGGTGAAGAGTTGGCGGTCAGCTCGCAACGCCTCAAGGTCCTCGCCCTTCATTATTCGGGGATGCAGGAGCGAGCCCAGTGCCTGGCTGAATCGGTGCTGGAGGCGCTCGAGCGCGAAAATCGTCCGAACCGCTTCGCCCTTTGCATGGGCGTGCAATACGAGCAAAGGGTGGCGTCGCTCACCGTCCTGGCTCGTATCCTCTGGCTTCGGGGTTACCCGGACCAGGCCGAACAGCGCGTGCAGCAGGCCCTGGACCTGGCCTACCAGCTGGAGCACATCCCGTCGATATCGTACTTGCTGGCCACGGCCGGTTGCGTGATTCCCTTCTACAACGGCGAGTACGAGAAGGCATCCCTCCGCCTGCAACTCCTGCTCGAGGCCTCTTCACGCCACTCCATCCCGTTGTTCGCCGACTGGGCGCAGCACTATGCCGGGGTGATGGGCTGCGAAGGTCTTCCCAGGCCGACGCTACCGGCAAGTGGATTGGTGAGGGATATCGTCATGACACTTGGCGGATCGAGGTCGTTCGAGGAGCGACCTGCATCGCTCCAGAGCAGCATCGGCGCCACTGGATGGTGTGCCCCGGAGATGCTTCGACTGGAGGCTTGCCAACGGCTTGAGGCAGGTGCGGAGGGGGCCGAGGCCCTGCTGACCCGATCGCTGGAGCTGGCCCGCAGAGGCGGCGCGCTTGCCTGGGAGCTGCGCAGCGCGACCACCCTGGCCCAGCTATGGCGTGACCAAGGGCATAGGCAGCCGGCGATGGAGCTGCTTGAACCCGTCTATGGTCGTTATGAAGAAGGCCTGGGTACGCCCGATCTTGTAGCCGCACGCGCGTGCTTGGAGACGCTGTGCTGAAGGTGAGCGTTTTCCGGCCTGGTTCAACCGCCCTGTGACCAGCGCGTCCTGGCCTACGGGGAGTGAGCAGGGAGGGCTGCTTGTGCACCTGAAGAGTCCGCTTCTGGCCGGAAACTGCCTCTTCCGGCCGAGGGTGTTGGCGATATTTATGGCTATTGAGTAAACAACCACGTTCGTAGAACGTGGACTTGCGGTAGCCCCCTGGAAGGGGGCGAATCCACTACCGAGCACAACGCCGACCTCTTTCGCCCGGTCTGGACCGTAGGGTGCGCTGTGCGCACCGACTTCAGGACCCGCTTCGGCACCAGGCCAAACCGCCGGTGCGCACGGTGTTCAGCCGGGGGACATAGGTAACGGGTGTCGGGAGACATAGGTAACGCATTTACGCTTA
>NZ_SSOH01000027.1:0-13933 GCF_029873155.1 Pseudomonas sp. BN515
GCTACGACTGCTACCAGAACGCCCTGGCCGAACGGGTCAACGGCATCCTGAAAAATGAACTGCAGACCCACACCCCAGCGCACCTGGAACAGGCCCGTCGGATGGTGCGCGAGGCCGTGGATATCTATAACCGGGAACGCCCTCACCAGGCCCTGCAATACAAAACGCCCGNTGCGGTGCATCGGGCGTTTTGAGGTCTGGAGCTTAGCCTGATAGGTGTAAACCTATTTCAGGACTAGACACCCGTTCGCGAATCTGTAGGGGCGAATTCATTCGCCAAGGGACGCGCAGCGGCCCCTGCGATTCGGGGGGCAGATCTTCGGCCTGCTTGGCGATTGAAATCGCCCCTACAAGTACAGGTCGCCGGCATACACAACGGGCAAAAAGAAGCCGGCACAAGGCCGGCTCAAAGACGCACAACAAATCGGTCAGCGCAGCTTTTCCATCATCTGGTAGTACCACATACCCATCGCCAGCATGTGGTTGCCCAGGCGTTCGCTCAGCGGTACGCGGATGTGCCGGCACTGGGCGAAGGTGTCGAACTTCTCCAGGCTGCCGCTCATGGCATTGGCCATGACCTCGCCCATGATGTGGGTGGTCGCCACGCCGTGGCCGGAGTAACCCTGGCAGTACCAGACGTTCTTCGACAGCTTGCCCAGTTGCGGGATGCGGTTGATGACGATGCCCATGGCGCAGCTCCACTTGAAGTCGATCTCGACGCCCTTGAGTTTCGGGAATGTGCGCTCGATGCAGGGGCGCAGCTCTGCGGCGATATCGCGGGAATCGCGGCCGGAGTAGTTGGCGCCACCGCCGAACAGCAGGCGGCCATCGGCAGTCATGCGGTAGTAGTCGAGCACGAAACGGCAGTCGTACACCGCCAGGTCCTGGGGGTTGAGTTCCTTGGCCAGGTCACCCAGGGGTTTGGTGGTGACGATCCCGCCCATGGCCGGGAAGATCATGCCCTTGAGTTTCTTGCGCTCCAGCTTGTGGTAGACGTCGCCGGCCAGCAGGATCTGCTGGGCGTTGATGCGGCCGCGCGTGGTGATTACCGCCGGACGATCGCCGTGGATGATGTCCTGCACTTCGGAGTGTTCGAAGATAAGCGCCCCCAGGCTGGCGGCGGCCTTGGCTTCGCCGATGCACAGGTTGAGCGGGTGCAGGTGCATGTTGCGGGTGTTCTTGATAGCGCCGACGTAGAGGTCGGAATCCAGGTGTTCGCGCACACCGGAGGCGTCCAGCAGGGTCACGTCGTCGGCCATGCCACGACGCACCGCTTCCTCATAGGAGGCCTTCAGCTCGTCCATGTGCGAGGCCTTCATCGCCGCATGCAGGTGACCATGCTTGAGGTCGCACTGGATGCCGTACTTCGCCACGCGGCTCTTGATGATCTCGTGGCCGCGCCAGCGCAGGTACCAGATGAAGTCATCCACACCCTCGCCCAGGAAGCGACTCATCTGCTTGCGCATGGCGGCGTCGCCCGACAGGCTGCCGGTCACCTGGCCACCGTTGCGGCCGGTGGCGCCCCAACCGATCTTGTGGGTCTCCACCAGCGCTACCTTGTAGCCGCGCTCGGCCATTTCCACTGCGGTGGCGACACCGGTGAAGCCGCCACCAATGATGGCGACGTCGACATTCACCTCGCCTTCGAGGGTGGGATAGGCGGTTTCCTCATTGAGGGTCGCAGAGTAGTAGGAAGGCGCGCGCTCGGCGGCGGGCAGTGGGTGTTTGATTGCAGCGGTCATGGGGTGGATCCTTCTTGGCCACTGGGGCCTTCAATTCCGGAGAGCAATTCGCGAATGAGTTCGCTCCCACAAACAAAAACAGACAGTCGTTCGCGGACTCACGCCTGGTTCAGGTACCAGCGCCAGTCCTGCTCGCCGACCTCGGACATGAACTGGCGGTATTCGGCGCGTTTCACGGCGAGGTAGACGCCGAGGAATTCCGTACCGAACGCATCACGGGCCCAACTGGACTGTTCCAGCGCGCGCAGCGAGGTCAGCCAGTCGGTGGGCAGCAGTTCCTTGGCCTGGGCGTAGCCGTTGCCTTCCACGGGGTTACCCGGGTCGATGTCCTCGCGGATGCCACGATGGATACCGGCGAGGATGGCCGCAGCGGCGAGATAGGGGTTGGCGTCGGCGCCGCAGATGCGGTGTTCGATATGCCGGGTGTTCGCCGGGCCGCCCGGTACGCGCAAGCTGACGGTGCGGTTATCCACACCCCAGGTCGGTGCCAGGGGCGCGTAGCTGTTGGCCTGGAAGCGGCGATAGGAGTTGGCGTTGGGGCAGAACAGCAGCAGCGAATCCAGCAGGCTCTTGAGCATGCCGCCCACGGACTGGCGCAGCAGCGGCGTGCCGGCGGGGTCTTCGCTGGCGTAGAGGTTGCGGCCTTCGGCGTCAGCCAGGCTCACATGCATGTGCATGCCGGTGCCGGCGATTTCGGCGAAAGGCTTGGCCATGAAGCAGGCCTGCATGCCGTGGGCGTGGGCCACGCCCTTGACCAGGCGCTTGTAGCGCACGGCCTGGTCCATGGCTTCCAGCGCATCGCCATGTTCCAGGGTGATTTCCACCTGGCCTGGCGCGTATTCGGAAATGGCCGTGCGCGCCGGAATACCCTGGGCCTTGCACGCCGCGTACAGATCGGCGAGGAACGGCTCGATCTGCTCCAGCTCACGCAGGCCGTACACCTGGGTACCGCGCGGGCGATGGCCGTCAGCGTCCAGCGCCGGTTGCGGGCGGCCTTCGGCATCGCGCTTCTGGTCCAGCAGGTAGAACTCCAGTTCACAGGCCATCACGGGGTGGTAGCCGTCGGCCTTGAGCCGATCGATCACCTCCACCAGCACATGACGCGGATCGGCGATGGCGGCGGGCATGCCTTCCTGCGGGTGCATGCTGACCTGTACGGCGGCAGTGGGCATCTTGCGCCAGGGCAAACGCACCAGGCTGCCGGCCAGGGGATAGGCGCGGCAATCGATGTCGCCCACGTCCCACACCAGGCCGGAGTTATCCACATCCTCGCCGTGCACGGTCAGGCCGAGGATGGTGCTCGGCAGCGGACGGCCGCTCTCGTATACGGCCAGCAGTTCGTCGCGGTGCAGCAGCTTGCCGCGCGGAACGCCGTTGGCGTCGAGGATGAAGAGTTCGAATGCGTCGATGTCCGGGTTCTGCTCGAGGAAATCCCGGGCTTCCTGCACGCTGGCAAATTTCATGGCGCTCTCTTTAGTGCCCTTGGGGCACGCAAACAGGCCCTCGCCGTTCGCGGCAAGGGTCGAATTTCTCGTTCTGGGTGAGGTTGGCCACAGCGGTGGCGGCCAGGCATTCAGGCGCGTGCGCTATCCGGCGGACGAGCGTGACGGCAATGCCAGAGCGCCCAGAAGGCGAGTTCGAGCGGCAGGGAAATCAGAAGGTGGCTGGCCCACTTGCGGGAGAACTGGACCGTGGGTGCGACTCCGGGAGCACGGCGCGCAGCGCGAACCAGCCCGAGGGGCAAGGCGGCCAGCAGCGATTGGTGCGGAGTGGGACAACCCATGAGGGAAAGCCGTGTTATTGGAATGCGCTGGAGGCTCGCACGGCGAGATGGGTCAATAAAATTCAGGTTTTTCTATCTTTGGTTAAGCACGGACTAAACATTAATCCTGTTCTCCACCAACCGGCACATTCGCCATCGTAGGGGGCGTCACGCACCGACCATCCACCCCGGTGCGCACGGCGCCCCCTACCGCACAGGGCAAATAGTGCGCTCAACGCAGTTTCAGAGGGTCAACCAGGCCCGCCGCGATGGCCATGCCCACCAGGTCAGGCAGGCGTTCGGCCTGCATGCGCTTCATCACGCGGGCACGATAGAGGTCGATGGTCTTCACGCTGATGTCCAACTGCTCGGCAATCTCGCGGTTGGTGTAGCCCTGTACCAGCGGAAGCAGCACATCGCGCTCACGCGGAGTCAGGCTGTCGAGGCACTCCTGCAACTGGCCCTGGCCGCCCGAAGCCGTGCGCTGGTGGTCGACGCGGGACAATGCCTGCTGCACGCTATCCAGCAGGAGCTGCTCGTTGTAGGGCTTCTCGATGAAATCATGGGCGCCCGCCTTGAAGGCGCGTACCACGATCGGCACATCGGCGTGGCCACTGACGAAGATCACCGGCAGGTCCAGGCCGCGACTGCGCATTTCCTCCTGAACATTGAGGCCACCCATTCCGGGCATGCGTACGTCGAGCAATACACAGGCGTCGAGGCTGGCGTCGCAGGCGTCGAGGAAGGCACGACCGCTGGTGAAGGGCAGCGCCTTGAGGCCTACCGACTCCAGGAGCCAGACCGTGGAATCGAGCATGCCCTGGTCGTCGTCCACCACATAGACCACCTGTTCGCCACTGTTGGACATCAAATCGCTCCTGTTGCCTTCTTGTTATTGCAGCGGCAGGCGGCACCGCATGAGCAGCCCGCCCTCCCCGTTCGGCATCCCGTCCAGTGCGCCGCCGAATCCTTCGATAATGCTGCGGCTCATCGACAGCCCCAGGCCCAGGCCATCCGGCTTGCTGGTGTAGAAGGGGGTGAAGATGCGCCCCAGTTCCTCTTCGCCGAGCCCTGGCCCCTGATCGCAAACCTCGATGAGCAGTTGGCCGTTCTGCGCCGAGGCCGCCAATCGGATCATCGATTCCCGGCCCGGATGAGCCTCGCGGTTGGCGTCGATGGCGTTGCGCAGCAGGTTGAGCAGCACCTGTTCGAGCAACACCCGATCGGCGTAAACCGGCGGCAGATTGTCCGGTAATTGCTCGGCGATCGCCACCTGGCAGGCGCTGGCCTCCCAGGCGCACAGCCGTACCGCTTCGCGGACCACTTCGGCCACGTCCAGCGCCTGCATCTTGCGCTGCCCCTTGCGCAGGAAGGCCCGCAGCCGCTTGATCACTTCCGAGGCATGGTTGGCGTGTTCGGTGATGCGCTCCAGCCCCTGGGCCACTCGCTCCGCCGCCTTGGGGTTGCTGCCCAGCGATTGCAGGTAGCGCTGGCTGGCACTGGCGTAGTTGACCACCGCGGCGAGGGGCTGGTTGATCTCGTGGGCGATGCCGGAGGCCAACTCGCCCAGGGTCACCAGCCGCGCGGTATGCGCCAGCTCATCCTGGTGGCGACGCTGCTGGGCCTCGCGCAACTCGCGCTCGGTCATGTCGTGGGCCACCAGCGAGTAGTAGCGTTCGCCTCCCGCCGTACTGTGGGCCAGCAGCACCATGGACACCGGCACCGATGCGCCGCCGTCCGGTGGCAGCAGTCGCGAATCGATGCTCCACACCCCCTTGCGTTCGGCGGTGCGCCAGCCCTCCCGTTGCAGGCGCGCAAGATCGTCCGCCAGCATCACCTCGGCCAGAGCCGGCATCGGCTGTCGGGCCTCCAGGCCCAGAGCCCGGCGGGCGGCCGGGTTTAGGTAGGTGATGTGCCCAGCGGGGTCGACGAACAGCACAGGGTCGGTGTTGGCTTCCACCACCTCGGCCAGTCGCCGCCGGTTCTCCTCGGCCTGCACCCGCGCGGTGATGTCGCGGGACACGCTGACCACCTCCACCACTGCCCCGGTGTAGGTCTCGCGGATAGCGCGGCTGGCCGTCTCGAACCAGAGGTAATGCCCCGCACGATGGCGGATGCGGTAAGTCATGGTGTGGTAACCGTCTTGCTCCAGCGCATCCCGGGCACGCTGCACCAGTTGGGCCAACTCCTGGGGATGAAAGAGGCACTGGGCGAGCTGTCCGCGCAGCTCTTCCGGCCAGTAACCGAGCAGGGTCCAGGAGGCCGGTGAGGCATCGAGGAAGCGACCTTCGGGGGTGTGCCGGGAAATCAGGTCGGTGGTGTTTTCAGTGATCAGCCGGTAGAGGCGACGCGCCCGTGCCGCCTCGCGCTCGGCGAGGATCTGCGTGGTCGCTTCGCGGCAGCGCGCCAACACCCGCTGCTCCCGCGGATCGGGAACATAGGTCCAGACCAGCATGCGTTCGCCGCACTGGGCCTCCACCCCTTCGATGGCGCGCTCCTGGGCCAGGCAGGCACGCACCAGGGAGGCATGGTTCACCGGCAAAAAGCGCAGCACCTCGGCCATGGGCATTTCCCCGAGCATCGCCAGCAGCGCGGCGTTCAGCTCCAGTGGGGCGGCCTCGGCATCCACGAGCAGGCTCGGTTGCGGGTCATGGCCAAGCAACGGCGAAGCGCGCAACAGGCCGTTGACGCTGCCGAGCAGCGTAGTGAGTAACTCGTGCACGCAGCCCAGCCAATCCAGCGCCACGCCTTCGTGCACTTCCACCAGCAGCAGCCCCCGCTGGCCGATTTCCAGCGTCAGGTCGAACGCTTGGCCATGGCTGATCGCGGCCCGGCGCAGGCGGCCAGCCAGCCAGCAATCGAGCTGGCGGAGTTGATGCAGCGACAGCCGGCCATCCTCAGCCAGACGCTCGACCAGACGTTCATCGCTGGCCTGCAGCGGATCACCTTGCCCCGGCGGTAGCTGCTGGCAACTGCCCTCATGGCTGTAAATGCGCGCACCGGATTGCCAGCTCAGATAGAAGGCCTGCCGCACCTCAGCGCAACCGCGCAGCGCCCTGCACAGGGCATCGGCGCGGGCCGCCAGGGGCACGCCCTCGCGTTGCAGGCGCAGCCAAGTGTGAAGTCGAACCGGGGTCTGGGTCATGGCGAGTCCAGCGGCTGGGGGGGTGGGCAAGGATATACCGGCCTGCAGAAGGAACAGAAACAATATAGTACTTCTACTATATTACTATAGAAGTACTTCCATACAATTCTGAAATTGGTATATAAATCACCCCAGAGAGCTACCGGCGTCTTCCAGATGTGCCGGTGCAGAAGAGCTAATAATCAGCCGCCGGGTATCCAGCATGTCGATCTACGATCAGGGCCTCGCCCCTGCTGCCGTCAACCACATCGCCCTCTCCCCCCTCAGCTTCATCGAGCGTACTGCCGCCGTTTACCCCCATTACCCGGCCGTGATCCACGGCTCCATCCGCCGCAACTGGGCGCAGACCTATGCGCGCTGCCGGCGACTGGCGTCGGCCCTGGCCGGCCGTGGCATTGGCAAGGGTGACACGGTGGCGGTGATGCTGCCGAACATCCCGCAGATGCTCGAGGCGCACTTTGGCGTGCCGATGATCGGCGCGGTGCTCAACACCCTGAACGTGCGCCTGGACGCCGAAGCCATTGCCTTCATGCTGCAGCACGGCGAAGCCAAGGTGCTGATCACCGACCGCGAGTTCCATGAGGTGATCCACGCCGCCATCGGCATGCTCGACCACCCACCGCTGGTGATAGACGTCGAGGACCCGGAATACGGCGAGGGCGTGGCAGTGAGCGAGCTGGACTACGAAGCGCTACTGGCAGAAGGCGACCCGGACTACGCCTGGCAATGGCCCGAGGATGAATGGCAGGCCATCTCCCTGAACTACACCTCTGGCACCACCGGAAATCCCAAGGGCGTGGTCTACCACCACCGTGGCGCCTACCTGAACGCCCTTGGCAACCAGATGACCTGGAACATGGGCAACCATCCGGTCTACCTCTGGACGCTGCCGATGTTCCACTGCAACGGCTGGTGCTACCCCTGGACCGTAACCGCGCTGGCAGGCGTGCACGTCTTCCTGCGCCGGGTCGACCCGCAGAAAATCCTCAACCTGATTCGCGAACACCAGGTCAGCCACCTGTGCGGTGCGCCCATCGTGCTCAACGCCCTGGTCAACATGCCCGAATCGGCCAAGGCCGCCATCGACCACCCGGTGAACGCCATGGTGGCCGGCGCCGCGCCGCCGGCCAAGGTGATTGGTGCCGTAGAGGAAATGGGCATCCGCGTGACCCATGTCTACGGCCTCACCGAGGTTTACGGGCCGGTGACCGTCTGTGCCTGGCACGAGGAATGGGACGCGCTGCCGCTGGAAGAGCGCGCCTGCATCAAGTCCCGCCAGGGTGTGCGCTACCCCACCCTGGAAGGCGTGATGGTGGCTGATCCGAAGACCCTCGAACCCGCCCCCATGGACGGCCAGACCATCGGCGAGATCTTCATGCGCGGCAACACCGTCATGAAGGGCTACCTGAAGAACCCCAGCGCAACCAGCGAAGCCTTCGAGGGCGGCTGGTTCCACACCGGCGACCTGGCGGTCTGGCACCCGGATGGCTACGTGGAAATCCGCGACCGGTTGAAGGACATCATCATTTCCGGTGGCGAGAACATCTCCACCATCGAACTGGAAGGCGTGCTCTACCGCCACCCAGCGGTACTGGAAGCGGCCGTGGTGGCGCGCCCGGACGAAAAATGGGGTGAAACGCCCTGCGCCTTCATCACCCTCAAGGCCGACCAGCAGGAAACGCGTGAGGCCGACATCATCGCTTTCTGCCGCGAACACCTGGCTGGTTTCAAGGTGCCGAGGACGGTGATCTTCACCCAGTTGCCGAAGACCTCCACCGGCAAGATCCAGAAGTACGTCCTGCGGGATAGGGCGAAGAACCTCTAACCCGACTCCGGCAGCGGCCGGACACAGCAGCGCTTCAAGAACAGGGTGGCAGCCAGCGGCTGCCACCAAGGGCCGTCGCATGCCCGAAAAAGCTGCGGCGGCCGGCAACAGGCATCGACAACAACAACAAGCGGAGCCCGTCATGAGTACCCACAACACACCTCACGTCCAAAGCTGCGACCGCATCCGGTCAAACCCCAAGTTCCAACGCCTGGCACGCCAACGCGCGGTGCTCGCCTGGTCACTCAGCGCCGTGGTGCTGGGCGTCTACTACCTGTTCATCATGCTGGTGGCCTTCGTCCCCGGCTGGTTGCACATGCCCCTCTACGAGGGCAGCCACCTCAGTCGGGGCATCCCGCTGGGCGCCGCCATCATTGTCCTTTCCTGGCTGCTGACCGCCTGGTACGTGCGCAGCGCAAACACCCGTTTCGACAGCCTCAGCACAGAAATCCTCGCGGAGGCCCAGGCATGAAAGCCCTCCTCGCCCTCTTCGCCCTGGCACCGCTGAGCGCCTTCGCAGACACCATCACCGCGCAGAAGCAACCGCTCAACCTGAATGCCATCGGCATGTTCTTCGTTTTCGTCCTCGCCACCCTGGCGATTACCTGGTGGGCCGCACGCCGCACCCGCTCCACCGCCGACTTCTACACCGCTGGCGGCGGTATCTCGGGCTTCCAGAATGGTCTTGCCATTGCCGGTGACTACATGTCCGCGGCCACCTTGCTGGGCCTGACCAGCCTGGTATTCACCAAGGGCTACGATGGCTTCGTCTACATCATCGGGTTCTTCGTCGGCTGGCCGGTGATCACCTTCCTGATGGCCGAGCGCCTGCGCAACCTGGGCAAGTACACCTTCGCCGACATCGTCTCCTACCGCCTCGACCAGACCCGCGTACGAAGCTTCGCCGCCCTCGGTTCGCTGACCGTGGTCTGCTGCTACCTGATCGTGCAGATGGTCGGCGCCGGTCAGTTGATCAAGCTGCTGTTCGGTCTGGACTATCAGATGGCGGTGGTGGTGGTCGGTGTGCTGATGCTGGTCTACGTGATCTTCGGCGGCATGATCGCCACCACCTGGGTACAGATCGTCAAGGCCGTCCTGCTGCTGGCCGGTGGCACCACCCTGATGCTGATGGCCATGAGCGAGTTCGGCTTCAGCTTCGAGGAACTGGCTGGCCGCGCGGTGGAAACCCATGCAATCGGCAACGGCATCATGGGCCCCGGCTCGATGCTGGCCGACCCGATCAATGCCGTCTCGCTGTCCCTCGGCCTGGTGTTCGGCATCGCCGGCCTGCCGCACATCCTCATGCGCTTCTTCACTGTGCCCAACGCCAAGGAAGCCCGCCGCTCGGTACTGTTCGCGACCGGTTTCATCGGCTTCTTCTTCCTGGTGGTGTGCGTGCTTGGCTACACCGCCATCGTCATCGTCGGCACCGACCCGAAGTACTTCGTCGACGGCAAGCTGGGCGGCGCCCTGGTAGGCGGCGGCAACATGGTCGCCATGCACCTGGCCCAGGCCGTGGGTGGCAACCTGTTCCTCGGTTTCCTCTCCGCCGTGGCCTTCGCCACCATCCTCGCCGTGGTCGCCGGGCTGGCCCTGGCCGGGGCCTCGGCCATCTCCCACGACCTTTACGCCACAGTGCTGAAGAAGGGCCGTGCCAGCGAGAAGGATGAAATGCGCGTGAGCCGCATCGCCACCGTCTGCCTGGGCCTGGTGGCCATCGGCCTGGGTCTGTTGTTCGAGCAGATGAACATCGCCTTCCTCGTCGGCCTGACCTTCGGCGTCGCCGCTTCGGCCAACTTCCCGGTGCTGATCATGGCCATGTACTGGAAGGGCCTGACCACCCGTGGCGCCCTCTGCGGCGGCTTCGTCGGCCTGGTGTCGGCCCTGGTGCTGGTGACCCTCTCGCCAGCGGTGTGGGTGACGGTGCTCGGCCATGCCAAGGCGATCTTCCCCTATGACCACCCGGCGCTGTTCTCCATGCCGTTGGCCTTCGCCGTGATCGTGCTGGTTTCCAGCCTGGACCGCAGCGCCCGCGCAAGCCGCGAGCGGGCCGCCTACGCCGACCAATTCGTCCGCGCCCAGACCGGCCTGGGCGCCGCGGCCGCCAGCAACCATTGATCCATCCGGCACGGCCTGCGGGCCGTGCCTTCCCGCAATCGCTGTAACAGAGGTTCCTCGCCATGCCCGAATACAACGCCCCGCTGCGCGACCTGCGCTTCGTCCTGCATGAGGTCTTCGACGCCCCGTCCCTCTGGGCGCGCCTGCCTGCGTTGGCCGAACGGGTCGATGCCGATACCGCCGACGCAATCCTGGAAGAAGCGGCCAAGGTCACCGGGCAGCTCATTGCCCCGCTCAACCGCAGCGGCGACGAAGAAGGCGCGCAGTGGCACGCGGGCGTGGTCAGCACCCCGGCGGGATTCAAAGAGGCCTACGGCACCTACATCGAGGGTGGCTGGGTAGGGCTTTCCGGCAATCCGGACTTCGGCGGCCTGGGCATGCCGAAGATGCTCGCCGTGCAGTTCGAGGAAATGCTCTACGCCGCGAACTCCAGCTTCGCCCTGTATTCCGCGCTGTCCTCCGGCGCTTGCCTGGCCATCGATGCCCACGCCAGTGCCGACCTGAAACAGACCTACCTGCCCCCGATGTACGAAGGGCGCTGGGCCGGCTCCATGTGCCTCACCGAACCACAAGCTGGTACCGACCTCGGCATCATCCGCACCAAGGCCGAACCCCAAGCCGACGGCAGCTACCGCATCACCGGGACCAAGATATTCATCACCGGCGGCGAGCAGGACCTGACCGAGAACATCATCCACCTGGTGCTGGCCAAGCTGCCGGATGCGCCGGCTGGTCCGAAAGGCATCTCGCTGTTCCTGGTGCCCAAGGTCATGGTCAGCGCGGACGGATCCCTCGGCGAGCAGAACGCCGTGTCCTGCGGCTCCATCGAACACAAGATGGGCATCAAGGCCTCGGCCACCTGCGTCATGAACTTCGACGGCGCCAGCGGCTGGCTGATCGGCGAAGCCAACAAGGGCCTGGCGGCGATGTTCACCATGATGAACTACGAACGTCTGTCCATCGGCATCCAGGGCATTGGCTGCGCCGACGCCTCCTACCAGGCCGCCGTGGCCTACGCCCGCGAGCGCATCCAGAGCCGCGCACCCACCGGCCCGGTGGCGCAGGACAAGGTGGCCGACCCGATCATCCATCACCCTGACGTGCGTCGCATGCTGCTCAGCATGAAGGCCATGACCGAAGGCGGCCGCGCCTTCGCCTGCTATGTCGGCCAGCAACTGGACCTGGCCAAGTACACCGATGACAGCGACGAACGCCAGCGCGCCGAGGCCCTGGTGGCCCTGCTCACGCCGGTGGCCAAGGCCTTCTTCACCGACACCGGCCTGGACAGCTGCGTGCTCGGCCAGCAGGTGTTCGGTGGTCACGGCTACATCCGCGAATGGGGCCAGGAACAACTGGTACGCGATGTACGCATCGCGCAGATCTACGAAGGCACCAACGGCATCCAGGCCCTCGACCTGCTCGGCCGCAAGGTAGTGGCCAATGGCGGCGCCGCGCTCAAGCTGTTCTGCGCCGAGGTGCGCGCCTTCGCCAGCCAACCTGCCGCGCCCTACTCCGCCGAGCTGCTGGAAGCCCTCGGGCGCCTGGAGGGCACCAGTGAATGGCTGCTGGCCCAGGCCAGCCGCAGCCCCAACGAAGTGGGCGCTGCCTCGGTGGAATACCTGCAGCTCTTCGGCCATGTGGCCTACGCCTGGCTGTGGGCGCGCATGGCTGCCGTGGCCGAGGCGCGTCAAGCCGAGGACGAGGCCTTTTACGGTGCCAAGCGGGCCACCGCCGAGTTCTTCTTCCGCCGCCTGCTGCCGCGCACCCTCGCCCTGGAAGCCAGCATCCGCACTGGCGCCGAGCCGCTCTTCGGCCTTTCCAGCGAACAGTTCTGACGTTTGAGCGTGGCGCGGCCTGGGCTCCTTTGGGCCGCGCTCTTTTATTCCGCTGTACCTGAAAAAACAACAACAAGAGGAATCACGATGACCCGCAACCCCCTCACCACCGTCCTGCTGCTGTCCGGCGGCGCCCTCGGTCTTTCCGGCACCGCCACAGCGGACTTCATCAAGGATTCGAAAGCCAGCCTGGAGCTGCGCAACTTCTACTTCAACCGCGACTTCCGCCAGCACGCCGCCCCGCAGGCCAAGGCCGCGGAATGGGCACAAGGCTTCCTCCTGCGCTACGAGTCGGGCTTCACCGAAGGCAGCATCGGCGTCGGCCTGGACGCCATCGGCCTGCTGGGCGTGAAGCTGGACTCCAGCCCCGACCGCGCCGGCTCCGGCCTGCTCAAGCGCGATCGCGAAGCGCCCAAGCGCGCCCAGGACGAATACGGCGAACTGGGCCTGACCGCCAAGCTGCGCGCCTCGAAAAGCACCCTCAAGCTCGGCACCCTGATGCCCAAGCTGCCCGTGCTGCTGGCCAACGATTCACGCCTGCTACCGCAGACCTTCGAGGGCGGCCAGCTCAACTCCCTGGAGATCGACGGCCTGACCGTCGACGCCGGCCGCCTGCGCCAGGTCAACCAGCGCGACTCCTCCGATTACGAAGACATGAGCATCACCACGGTGGGCGTGAAGAACATCCGCGCGCGCCAGACCACCAGCGACGCCTTCGACTTCGCCAACCTCAGCTACAAGTGGAATGACGCCCTCACCGCCGGCTACGGCTTCGGTCGCCTGGACGACTTCTACCGCCAGCACCTGCTGAGCCTGAACCACCTGTTGCCACTCGGCGACGGCCAGAGCCTGAAGAGCGACCTGCGCTTCGCCCGTTCCACAGACGAAGGCGGCAGCAATGTCGACAACAAGGCCTTCGGCGCCATGTTCACCTACGGTATCGGTGGCCACGCCCTGGGCCTGGGTTACCAGCGCATGAGCGGCGACACCGGCTTTGCCTACGTCAACGGCAGCGACGCCTACCTGGTGAACTTCGTGCAAATCAGCGACTTCGCCAACCGCGAAGAACGCTCATGGCAAGCCCGCTACGACTACAACTTCGCCGCTGTGGGGATTCCCGGGTTGACCTTCATGACCCGCTACCTCAGCGGCGACGACGTGGAACTGGGCGCCGGTCGCGAGGACGGCAAGGAATGGGAGCGCGACACCGACATCGCCTACGTAGTGCAAAGCGGCCCGCTGAAGAACCTCGGCCTCAAATGGCGCAATGCGACCGTGCGCTCGACCAATTTCGGCAACGACCTGGACGAGAACCGCCTGATCCTCAGCTACACCCTGCCGCTCTGGTAACGCCGAGGATCTGTGGGAGCGAATTCATTCGCGAAAACGGACCGCAGGTTCGCCCTGGGTGTCCCAAGGGGCCGCTACGCGGCCATCGCGAATGAATTCGCTCCCACAAGCAAGGCCTCAGCTCTTGTAGGTTGGCGCAGAGCGCAGCGAAGCCCA
>NZ_SSOH01000028.1:0-45786 GCF_029873155.1 Pseudomonas sp. BN515
GCTACGACTGCTACCAGAACGCCCTGGCCGAACGGGTCAACGGCATCCTGAAAAATGAACTGCAGACCCACACCCCAGCGCACCTGGAACAGGCCCGTCGGATGGTGCGCGAGGCCGTGGATATCTATAACCGGGAACGCCCTCACCAGGCCCTGCAATACAAAACGCCCGATGCGGTGCATCGGGCGTTTTGAGGTCGGGAGCTTAGCCTGATAGGTGTAAACCTATTTCAGGACTAGACACGGCCAGGATCAGTTGCGCATGCTGATCTTCAGCGATGCCTGGGACAGGTCGATGTTGTTCAGTGTCAGGCTGCCGAAACTCTGGTTCTGCGGCGAGCCGGCAACGCGGATGTTCTCGAAGCGCAACTCGCCGATGGAACTGGGCAACCGCAGGTTCACCGAACCGTCCGAATTGACCACCGAGGTCATCTTGCTGGTGTCGTAGACCACGTCCTTCATCGAAGTCTCGGCATCCAGGCTGTCCAGCACCGGCATCACCAGCTTCGCCAGTTGCTTCACCGCGCCCAGCCCGTCGCCCTGTTCGGCTTGCAGGAACAAGCCCTGCAACACATCGTCCAGACCCTGGGCGCTGACATTGCTCATCTCCAGATCGGTCAGCGGGCGCAGGCCCCGCGGTGTTTCCTGGCGGCTGATGCTGGCGGGCGGCTGCAAGCGCTGGATATCGGCGCTGGCCATCTGGAAGGGGCTCATTAACGCGGCCACAAGGGTAGCCGCCAGTCGCAGGTTGCTCTGTTTCTTCAGGGCCTTGGTCAGTTGCTTCTGGGTCAGCAGGCCTTGCGCTATCAGTACTTCACCCAGCCGCATCTTGCTGGTGAGCTGCATCTTGATTGCGGTATCCAGCTGCTGGGATGTGATCAGACCCTTGTTGATGAGGATCTGCCCCAGGCGGGAGTTCATTTGGTTGGCCATGTTCCGGTACCGGCAATGGGTGATAGCAAGATGAAATCATCCACGGCCAGCCCGATCCTGTCACCAGACTAAGGATAGGCTGGCCATGCCGCCTGTCAGTGTGTTTGCGCCAGAGTGCGATCAGCGGTAACACCGGGTTGCTCCTCGGTTTCCATCAGGGACACCAGCGTCCAGTCCTTTTCCGGTGTGAAGTCCAGCGGTTGCCCTGCCAGGTGCACCCAGCCGCGTGGATCGCGGGCCAGCAGAAGCGTGGCGCGGTTGCCGTGCAGGGCCTGGTATTCGGCCCAGCCGAAGGTCGCGGTCAGGGTAGTGGTGCGCACGTCGGCGCCCTTGGCGAGATAGCTGGCGAACTGCGGGAAGGTCAGAGGCTGGCCACCGAGGGGGCGGCCGCGCACGGTCTCGCTGACGCGATGCTTGTCCGAGCGCCGGCTTTCGTTGCCGGTCGGAAGGGTGAAACGGCGCTGGGCGTTGAAGTCATGGCGGAAGTGCATGCAGGCCAGAGCATTGAGTTCGCTGGAAGGGGAGAGCGCCAGGAGGTGTCCGAGGCCTACCAGGTCGAGGTGCGCTTCGGCATGCTGCGATGTCGGATTGCCGAAGTAGGTGGGCAGGTTGTCCATGCGCGCGGCACGGATGTTCTCCCAGCTGGAATCGGTGAGCAGTACCCGGCTGCCAAGGTTCTGCAGGGCTTTGCCGACTTCGCGGGCCACGGGATTGGCGCCGATGATGAGGAAACCCGACGGCGCGGGCTCTGCCACCTTGAGCAGTTGTGCCAGCGGGCGTGCAGTGGCGCTCTGCAGTACCACGGTGCCGATGATCACCAGGAAGGTCAGCGGTACCAGCAATTCGGCCTGCTCGTTGCCCTCAGCTTGAAGGCGCAGGACGAAGATCGCCGAGACGGCTGCGGCGACGATGCCGCGTGGGGCGATCCACGCCAGTAACGCGCGTTCCCGCCAGCTCAGGTTCGACCCCAGGGTGCTGACAGCGACGTTCAATGGCCGAGCGATGAACTGGATCACCGCCAGCAACAGGAGGGTCGCCGGGCCCATGGCCACCAGCGCGGCGAAATCCAGGCGAGCCGCAAGGAGGATGAACAGCCCGGAGATCAGCAGCACGCTGAGGTTTTCCTTGAAGTGCAGGATCTGCCGCACATCCACTCCGCGCATGTTGGCCAGCGCCATGCCCATCACGGTCACCGCCAGCAGGCCGGACTCGTTCACCAACAGGTTGGCACCAATGAACACGCCGAGTACCGCGGCCAGTGCCGCGAGGTTCTGCAGGTACTCCGGGAGCCAGTGCCGACGCAGAACCACGCCGAACAACCAGCCACCGATGGCGCCCAGCAGCGTCCCGCAGGCGATCACCGCGGCGAAGGTCGATAGGCTGGCGCTCCAGCCTCCGTCGTCACGGCTGACGATGAAACTGAACACCACCACCGCCAGCAGCGCACCAATGGGGTCGATGACGATGCCTTCCCAGCGCAGTATGTTGGCGATCGAGGCGCGCGGCCTCACCACACGCAGCATCGGCACGATTACCGTGGGCCCCGTTACCAGGGTCAGGGTGCCGAACAGCAGCGACAGCTCCCAGGAGAAGCCCAGCAGCCAGTGGGTGGCGATCGCGATCACCACCCAGGTGATCAGCGCGCCCACGGTCACCATGCGTCGTACCACGCTGCCGATCTCGCGCCATTCGGAGAAATGCAGGGTCAGGCTGCCCTCGAACAGGATCAACGCCACCGACAGGGAAATCAGTGGGAACAGCAGTGGCCCGAACAGCGCCTGCGGGTCCAGCAGGCCGGTCACCGGGCCGGCGAGAATACCGGCCAGCAGCAGGAAGAGGATGGCCGGCAGGCGCAGGCGCCAGGCCAGCCACTGGCTGAACAGCGCAGCCGCGCCAATGCCGCCCAGGCCGAGCAGGATATGGTGTTCGCTCATCGGAAGTCCCTATCGGAGATGAATCGGATACAGCGCTATGAAAGACTAGCGCCTTGCACAGTCAAGGCTGCCATTCATGCCCGCGCTAGACCATCTTCTGATTGATCGCTTTCTCGACGCCCTCTGGCTGGAGAAGGGCCTGTCCGAACACACTCGCTCCGCATACCGCAGTGACCTCGCCCACTTCAATGGCTGGCTCGATGAACGGGGCATGGTCTTGGACAAGGCCGGGCGCGACCTCATCCTCGACCATCTCGCCTGGCGCCTGGAACAGGGCTACAAGGCGCGCTCCACGGCTCGGTTTCTCTCCGGCCTGCGCGGCTTCTACCGCTTCCTGCTGCGGGAAAACCTGATCCTTGAAGACCCGACCCTGCAGGTGGACCTGCCGCAACTCGGTCGCCCCTTGCCCAAATCGCTCTCCGAAGCGGATGTGGAAGCCTTGCTGGAAGCTCCGGACCTGGAAGACCCCATCGGCATGCGCGATCGCGCCATGCTCGAAGTGCTCTATGCCTGCGGCCTGCGGGTCACCGAACTGGTGAGCCTGACCCTGGAACAGGTCAACCTGCGCCAGGGTGTGCTCAAGGTGTTCGGCAAGGGCAGCAAGGAGCGCCTGGTGCCCCTGGGCGAAGAAGCCATCGCCTGGATCGAGCGCTACCAGCGCGAGGCGCGGCCCTTCCTGCTGGAAGGCAAACCCAGCGACGTGCTCTTCCCCAGCCTGCGTGGCGAGCAGATGACCCGTCAGACCTTCTGGCACCGCATCAAGCACCAGGCCCAGGTGGCCGGCATCAGCAAGTCCCTGTCGCCGCACACCCTGCGCCACGCCTTCGCTACGCACCTGCTCAACCATGGCGCGGACCTGCGCGTGGTGCAGATGCTGCTCGGTCATAGCGACTTGTCCACCACCCAGATCTACACCCACATCGCCCGCGCCCGCCTGCAGGAACTGCACGCCCGCCACCACCCGCGGGGGTGAGCCGGGGTCGAACCCGGCGCAGGAGCCGCGACAGGGATGTCATGCACGAGTCCCGACCTTCGCGCTGCGTCGCCCCGGCGAACGACCGGCCAGGATGGCCGGGCCCTGTTCCTGCGAATACCCGACTGGCCTCCGGCAACGTCCGCCGGGCACCCGAAGTCTGCGCGCCAGAGCTTCTGTGTTAGGCTTGAACGGTTTCCCGAACGTCCGCCGCTCGACAGGAGTACCCATGCGCGTGACTCGTCTTATCGCTGGCCTGGCTCTCGGCCTCGCCAGCACCATCAGCCTCGCCGACGACCCGGACCAGGCCATCCGCAAGACCCTCGACGCCCTGCAACTTGGCCTGCCCATTGAGTCCATCGGCGAAAGCCCGATGACCGGCATCTACCAGGTCCAGCTCAAGGGCGGCCGCATGCTCTACACCAGCGCCGACGGCCAGTACCTGATGCAGGGCTACCTCTACCACGTGCAGAACGGCAAGCCGGTGAACCTCACCGAGCAGGCCGAGAGCCGCTCCATCGCCAAGGAAATCAACGCCATCCCCACCAGCGAGATGGTGGTGTTCTCGCCCAAGGAGCCGGCCAAGGCGCACATCACTGTGTTCACCGACACCGACTGTGGCTACTGCCAGAAGCTGCACAGCGAAGTGCCGGAACTGAACCGCCGCGGCATCGAAGTGCGCTATGTCGCCTTCCCGCGTCAGGGCATTGGCAGCCACGGCTACAACAGCTTGGTCAGCGTCTGGTGCAGCAAGGACCGTCAGGCCGCGATGAACAAGGCCAAGTCCCGCGAAGAACTGCCGGCTGCGACCTGTGATAACCCGGTGGCCAAGCAGTTCGAGCTGGGCCAGCTGATAGGCGTCAACGGCACTCCGGCCATCGTGCTGGGCAATGGCCAGATGATTCCGGGCTACCAGCCGGCCCCGCAGCTGGCGAAACTTGCCCTGGAGGCCAAGTAATCCGGGCGCTTGCCTCGATTGACCAATATTCAGCCGCTTCGTAAAGTGCGGCTCTTTTCCTCGGCCGGGACTCACCCGGCCGTTTTCGCAGTGATGATGGGGAGTTCAGCGTGAAGCCGGTAAAAGTAGGCATCTGTGGCCTTGGGACCGTCGGTGGCGGCACCTTCAACGTACTCAAACGCAACGCCGAGGAGATTGCCCGCCGTGCCGGGCGTGGAATCGAAGTTGCCCAGATTGCCGCTCGTCGTCCCAACCCGAAGTGTGAAACCGGCGCTACCCCCATCACCGCCGACATCTTCGACGTGGCCAACAACCCGGAAATCGACATCGTCATCGAACTGATCGGTGGCTATACCCTGGCCCGTGAGCTGGTCATGAAGGCCATTGAGAACGGCAAACACGTGGTCACCGCCAACAAGGCGCTGATCGCCGTGCATGGCAACGAAATCTTCGCCAAGGCCCGCGAGAAGGGCGTCATGGTCGCCTTCGAAGCCGCCGTCGCCGGTGGCATCCCGGTGATCAAGGCGATCCGCGAAGGCCTTGCCGCCAACCGCATCAACTGGCTGGCCGGCATCATCAACGGCACCGGTAACTTCATCCTCACCGAAATGCGTGAGAAGGGCCGCGCCTTCGAGGACGTGCTGAAAGAAGCCCAGGCCCTGGGCTACGCCGAAGCCGACCCGACCTTCGACGTCGAAGGCATCGACGCTGCCCACAAGCTGACCATCCTCGCGTCCATCGCCTTCGGCATCCCGCTGCAGTTCGACAAGGCCTACACCGAGGGCATCTCGAAGCTCACCAGCGCCGACGTCAACTACGCCGAAGCCCTGGGCTACCGCATCAAGCACCTGGGCGTGGCGCGTCGCACTGACAGCGGCTTCGAACTGCGCGTACACCCGACCCTGATTCCGGCCGACCGCCTGATCGCCAACGTCAACGGCGTGATGAACGCCGTGATGGTCAACGGCGACGCCGCCGGCAGCACCCTCTACTACGGCGCTGGCGCCGGCATGGAGGCCACCGCCTCTGCCGTGGTCGCCGACGTGGTGGATGTGGTCCGTGCCCTGACCACCGATCCGGAAAACCATGTACCGCATCTGGCCTTCCAGCCGGATTCCCTGTCCGACCACCCGATCCTGCCGATCGAAGCCTGCGAAAGCGCCTACTACCTGCGCATCCAGGCCAAGGATCATCCGGGCGTGCTGGCGCAGGTCGCGACCATCCTGTCGGAACGCGGCATCAACATCGAATCCATCATGCAGAAAGAAGTCGAAGAGCAGGACGGCCTGGTGCCGATGATCCTGGTTACCCACCGGGTCGTCGAGGCGCGCGTCAACGACGCCATCGCCGCGCTGGAAGCTCTGGAAGACGTGGTAGGCAGCGTAGTGCGCATCCGCGTCGAGCAACTGAACTAAGCAGCCGCAAGGTACGGGCGCGGCCGCGGAGGGGCGATCCCCCGGAGCGGCGCGCCGGTGCTTTCAGCTCGAAACCAAGGTTTTAAGACATGCGCTATATCAGTACCCGCGGCCAGGCACCGGCCCTGAACTTCGAAGACGTGCTGCTGGCTGGCCTGGCCAGTGACGGCGGCCTCTACGTCCCGGAAAACCTGCCGCGCTTCACCCAGGAAGAAATCGCTTCCTGGGCAGGCCTGCCGTACCACGAACTGGCCTTCCGTGTGATGCGCCCCTTCGTGACCGGCAGCATCGCCGATGCCGACTTCAAGAAAATCCTCGAAGAGACCTACGGCGGCTTCGCCCACAATGCCGTGGCGCCGCTGCGTCAGCTGAACGGCAACGAGTGGGTGCTGGAGCTGTTCCACGGTCCGACCCTGGCCTTCAAGGACTTCGCCCTGCAGCTGCTGGGCCGTCTGCTCGACCACGTGCTGAGCAAGCGCGGCGAGCGTGTGGTGATCATGGGCGCGACCTCCGGTGACACCGGCTCGGCCGCCATCGAAGGCTGCAAGGCCTGCGAGCATGTCGACATCTTCATCATGCACCCGCACAACCGCGTGTCCGAGGTGCAGCGTCGCCAGATGACCACCATCCTCGGCGAGAACATCCACAACATCGCGGTCGAGGGCAACTTCGACGACTGCCAGGAGATGGTCAAGGCGAGCTTCGCCGACCAGGGCTTCCTCAAGGGCACCCGCCTGGTGGCAGTGAACTCGATCAACTGGGCGCGGATCATGGCCCAGATCGTCTACTACTTCCACGCGGCCCTGCAGCTGGGCGGCCCGGCCCGTTCCGTGGCCTTCTCCGTGCCCACCGGCAACTTCGGCGACATCTTCGCCGGCTACCTGGCGCGCAACATGGGCCTGCCGATCAGCCAACTGATCGTCGCCACCAATCGCAACGACATCCTGCACCGCTTCATGAGCGGAAATCAGTACGTCAAGGACACCCTGCACCCGACCCTGTCGCCGTCGATGGACATCATGGTTTCGTCCAACTTCGAGCGCCTGCTGTTCGACCTGCACGGCCGCAATGGTGCTGCCATCGCCAGCCTGATGGATACCTTCAAGCAGGGCGGCGGTTTCAGCGTCGAGGAAGACCGCTGGACCGAAGCACGCAAGCTGTTCGACTCCCTGGCCGTGGATGACGCAGCCACCTGCGAAACCATCGCCGAGGTGTACAAGGAGTGCGGCGAGCTGCTGGACCCGCACACCGCGATCGGCGTACGCGCTGCCCGTGAGTGCCGCCGCAGCCTGGCCACCCCGATGGTCATCCTGGGCACTGCCCACCCGGTGAAGTTCCCCGAGGCCGTGGAGAAGGCTGGCGTTGGCCAGGCCCCGGCACTGCCGCCGCACCTCGCCGACCTGTTCCAGCGCGAAGAGCGTTGCACCGTGCTGCCGAACGACCTGAAGCAGATCCAGGCCTTCGTCAGCCAGCATGGCAATCGCGGCAAGCCGCTGTAAGCCATAGCGCCTGAAACGAAAAGGCCGGCTCCCGAAAGGGGCCGGCCTTTTTATTTCGCAACGGTGGATCCGAACCTTGTAGGGGCGAATTCATTCGCCAAGGGATGCGCAGCATCCCTCTCGGCCCCGCGGGGCAGACCTTCGGCCTGCCTGGCGAATGAATTCGCCCCTACAGAAATGCAGCCTGCCTGAGATCAAATCGCCCCATCCCCCTTCAGCGCCGCCACCTGCTCGACGCTATAGCCCAACCCCGCCAGCACCTCGGCGTTGTGCTCGCCCAGCTCCGGGCCGATCCATTCACTGGAGCCGGGAGTCTCGGAGAGCTTGGGCACGATGCCCGGCATCTTGAACGGCTTGCCATCCGGCAGCTTCGCCGAGAGGAACATCTCGCGGGCGAGGAATTGCGGGTCGGCGAACATGTCTTCGGCGGAGAAGATGCGGCTGGCCGGTACTTCGGCGCGGTTCAGCACGGCCAGCACTTCGTCCAGCGGCAGTGAGCCCACCCAGCGGTCGATCACGCCGTAGAGTTCATCGCGGCGGGCGTCCCGGCCATCGTTGCTGGCCAGGGTCGGATCGTTGGCCAGGTCCTCACGGCCGATACCCAGCATGAAGCGCTTGAAGATGGCATCGCCGTTGGCGCCGATCTGCACATGGCGGCCGTCGGCGGCGGTGTGAATGGAAGAGGGGGTGATGCCGGGCATGATGTTGCCGGTGCGTTCGCGGATGAAACCGAACACATCGAACTCCGGCACCATGCTTTCCATCATGGCGAACACCGCCTCGTAGAGCGCCACGTCCACCACCTGGCCCTGGCCGCCGTTCACCTCGCGGTGGCGCAGCGCCATGAGGGCGCCGATCACGCCCCAGAGTGCGGCGATGGAGTCGCCGATGGAAATGCCCGTGCGCACCGGCGGGCGGTCCTCGAAGCCAGTGATGTAGCGCAACCCGCCCATGGACTCGCCAACCGCACCGAAGCCCGGTTGGTCCTTGTACGGGCCGCTCTGGCCAAAGCCGGACAGCCGTACCATCACCAGCTTCGGGTTGAGCGCATGGATCACGTCCCAGCCCAGCCCCAACTTTTCCAGCACGCCAGGGCGGAAGTTCTCGATGAGAATGTCCGCCTCGGCCAACAGTTTCTTGAGGATCTCCTGGCCTTCCGGGTGCTTGAGGTTCAGCGTCAGCGATTTTTTGTTACGTGCCTGCACGAACCACCAGAGCGAGGTGCCTTCGTACAGCTTGCGCCATTTGCGCAGCGGGTCGCCGCCGTCGGGGGATTCGATCTTGATGACTTCAGCGCCGAACTCCGCGCACAGGCGCGAGGCGAAGGGACCGGCGATCAGCGTGCCGAGCTCGATCACTTTGAGGCCGGCGAGGGGTTTTGCAGCGACGTTCATCGGGATATCCAGGGTCCAGGCGATGGCGGCGACTCTACTCCGCGGGGCCAGCCGCGAACAGTCCGGTTTACCGCTGGCGCCCCTGTGCAGGGCGACTTAAAGTGCTTGGCAGGACCCCGATTCGCACATGCCGAACGCCATGCCAACACGTGCTGCCACCCTCTGCCGCTTGTCGCCCAGTACGCGCCGGGAGGAGGGACCATGCAACTGAACGTGCCCACCCTGGTGCTTGTGGATATCTACATCCTCGCCCTGGTGGGCATTCTCATGCTCCACGCCTGGCGCCGTGGCCGCCGCGAGCCGACCCTCGGCTATCTGTCCGCCGCGCTGCTGCTCGGCGTGCTGGGCACCATCCTGGGCAGCCTGCGCGGCATGGGGGTGGATTACCTGCCGCTGGTGTTCGGCAACGTGGTGCTGCACATCAGCGCGGCCATGACCTGGACCACCATGCGCGTATTCGCCGGGCGCTCGCCGCATGTGCCGGGTATTTGCGCCGGCGCGGTGATCTGGACGGTGCTCTGCCTCAATCCGGCGTTCTACGAATCCCTCACGGTGCGCATCGCGGTCGGTTCGCTGATCACCGTCTGCTACACCGGCCTCAGTGCCTACGAGCTGTGGCGCAGCCGCCAGAGCCTGGAGGTCGCCTACCTGCCGGCCCTGGCCCTGACCCTCTTCCACATGGGTTTTTACTGCGTGCGCATCATCGTCGACCGCGGCATGCCCTTCGACGCGGCGGTGGCCAGCAGCGGACAGGGCACCAACTTCTTCTCCCTGCTGGTGTTCGAGACCCTGCTCTATGCCATCGGCATCTCCTTCGTCACCCTGTCCATGGTCAAGGAACGCGCCGAGCTGAAGTTCCGCGCCGCCGCCTACTGCGACCCCCTCACCGGCGTCGGCAACCGCCGCGCCTTCATGACCACCGGCGAATACCTGCTGGAAAGCTGCGAGCACCGGGGAGAGCCGGTGGCCCTGTTGCTGTGCGACCTCGACCACTTCAAGCGCCTCAACGACAACTACGGGCACGCCACCGGCGATGAGGCCCTGGTGGCCTTCACTCGGATCGCCGTCGGCAGCATGCGCAAGCAGGATGTGTTCGGCCGCATCGGCGGAGAGGAGTTCGCCTGCCTGCTGGCCGACGCTGACGACGAAGCGGGCGCCCAGGTGGCCGAACGCATCCGCCGCGAATTTGCCGAACTGCCGTTCCAGGAGCCGGGCGAGCTCAGCGTCAGCATCGGCATCGTCAGCTCCAAAGAAGCCGGCTACGACCTGTTCCGCCTGCTTTCCCTGGCCGACGACGCGCTCTATGCCGCCAAGGACAAGGGTCGCAACCGCATCCAGCGCTATCCCGCCGATTAGCCGGAAGGCCCAGCCATGGCCGCGGAATCAGGGTAGACTTGCCGCCCTCCGCGAATAACCAAGAAGCCCGCCATGGCCCTCCAAGCGACCCCCTACAAAGTCGAGCTCAACCTCACGGACCTGGACCGCAGCGTCTACGAGAACCTGCGTTTCACCGTCGCCAAGCACCCCTCGGAAACCGAAGAGCGCCTGGCCGTGCGCCTGATCGCCTACGCACTCTGGTACCACGAGCAGCTGTCCTTCGGCCGTGGCCTGTCGGATGTGGATGAGCCCGCGCTGTGGGAAAAGAGCCTGGACGACCGCGTCCTGCACTGGATCGAAGTGGGCCAGCCGGATGCCGAGCGCATCACCTGGTGCTCGCGCCGCACCGAGCGCTTCAGCCTGGTGGCCTACGGCAACCTGCGCGTATGGCAGACCAAGGTGCTGGACGGTGTGCGTAACCTGAAGAACATCAACGTCGTCGGCGTCAACCAGGAAGCCCTGGAAGAACTGGCCCGCGACCTGCCTCGCTCGGTGAGCTGGAGCGTGATGATCAGCGACGGTTCGCTGTTCATCACCGATGAGCGTGGCCAGCACGAAATCCCGCTGGAGTGGCTGGCCGGGGAACGTTGATCGGAAGTCCGGAGGATTTCCGGGGGTAGGGTGCCCAGCACTCGCCCCAAGGCTCTTTCCCGGGAGGGAGAGGGGAAGTCGATTCAAAGATTGGACCCGCCATGCGTATCGAACACCGCGCCCTGCCTGATGTCCTGCCCGACCTGGGCGACCTGCCACCGCTGTTGACCCGCCTCTATGCGTCCCGTGGTGTGCAATCGGTGGCCGAGCTGGACAAGAGCCTGGCACGGTTGATCCCTTACCAGCAGCTCAAGGGCATCGATGCCGCCGTGGAACTGCTGGTCGAAGCACTGGAAAAGCGCCAGCGCATCCTCTACGTCGGCGACTTCGATGCCGACGGCGCCACCGCCAGCAGTGTTGGCGTACTCGGCCTGCGCATGCTCGGTGCCTTCCATGTCGACTACCTCGTCCCCAACCGCTTCGAATACGGCTACGGCCTGACCCCGGAAATCGTCGCCGTGGCCCTGGAGCGCCGGCCTGACCTGCTGGTGACCGTGGATAACGGCATTTCCAGCGTCGAAGGTGTGGCCGCAGCCAAGGCCGCCGGGCTCAAGGTGCTGGTCACCGACCACCACCTGCCGGGACCGGAACTGCCGGCGGCGGACGCCATCGTCAACCCCAACCAGCCTGGTTGTGATTTCCCCAGCAAGTCCCTGGCCGGTGTCGGCGTCATCTTCTACGTGCTGATGGCGCTGCGCGCACGCCTGCGCGAGCTGGACTGGTTCGCCCGCGCCGGCCTCAAGGAACCCAACCTCGGCGACCTGCTCGACCTGGTGGCCCTGGGCAGCGTGGCCGACGTGGTGCCCCTGGATGCCAACAACCGCATCCTGGTTCACCAGGGCCTGGCGCGCATCCGCGCCGGCCGTGCCCGTGCCGGCCTCAAGGCGATCCTCGAAGTCGCTGGCCGCCCGGCGGGGCGCATCACCTCCACCGACCTCGGTTTCATCCTCGGCCCGCGCCTCAACGCTGCCGGCCGCCTGGACGACATGAGCCTGGGCATCGAATGCCTGCTCTGCGAAGACGAAGCCCTGGCCCGCGACATGGCGGTGCAACTGGACCAGCTCAACCAGGACCGCAAGGCCATCGAGCAGGGCATGCAGCGCGAGGCACTGGCCCAGCTGAAGAACCTGCCCATCGAAGACATGCCCTTCGGCCTCTGCGTGTTCGAGCCGGACTGGCACCAGGGCGTGATCGGCATCCTCGCCTCGCGCCTGAAAGAGCGTTACCACCGCCCGACCATCGCCTTCGCCGACGCGGGTGATGGCCTGCTCAAGGGCTCGGCGCGTTCGGTGCCGGGCTTCCACATCCGCGATGCGCTGGATGCGGTCGCCGCCCGCCATCCGGGACTGATCAGCAAATTCGGCGGTCACGCCATGGCGGCCGGCTTGTCCCTGCCTGTGGAAAACTTCGGCGCCTTCGCTGCTGCCTTCGACGCCGAGACCCGTCGCCAGCTCGATGAAGACGACCTCACCGGCCGCCTGCTCTCCGACGGTCAACTGAGCATCGAGGAATTCCACCTGGAACTGGCCCGCGCGCTGCGCCTGGCCGGCCCCTGGGGCCAGCACTTCCCCGAGCCGGTGTTCCACGGCGTGTTCCAGATCGTCCAGCAGCGTCTGGTCGGCGAGCGCCACCTGAAATTGGTGCTGAAGAGCGAATGCGGCTCGGTACAACTGGACGGCATCGCCTTCAACATCGACCGCGAGCAATGGCCCAACGCCAGCGTCCGCTGGGCCGAACTGGCCTACAAGCTGGACGTGAACGAATTCCGTGGCCAGGAAAGCGTGCAGCTGATGGTCGCCCACATCGCGCCGCGCTGATGTTCGCGGCACCATCCCGTAGGTTGGTGCAGAGCGAAGCCCAACAAGGCACGCGCAGCGTGCCCGGATCGGTTGCGCGGGCCTTTTAGATATTCCGCGCCTGCCTGACACAGCCCTCACCCCCGGCCCCCGCCCTGCGCCCCAGCCTGATCGCTTCGCGATCAGGCGTTCATCGGCACCGGAAGCTGCGCTTCCAAAAGCGTGCCTCTTCACCCCAGAGGGCGAGGGGTGACTCGCGCCGGCTAGACACGCGCAATCCTGAAGCCAATACCGACGGTAGGTCGGCGCAGAGCGAAGCGAAGCCCAACAAGGCACGCGCAGCGGCCCCGATCGCTGCGCCAACCCCAGAAATAGGCGCCTTGTAGGAGCTAGCTTGCTAGCGTAAAGGGGCCATTCGCTGGCAAGCCAGCTCCTACCGCCAATGCAGCTACTCGCTCACCCGTCACCCCATCCGCGCAACTTCTCCATCCAGGGCTACGCTGTTCCAGTCCTGCGCCCTCGAAAAATATTTTCGGCCTGTTGTCGATCTCGTCGTTTCCCCTTCGACCAATTAGCACAGTCAGCAGGCAGCGGCCGCAGGCTGGCGTTCATGCCACCCAACAGGAGAACAACAATGCGCTTCATGGTGATAGTCAAAGCAACCAAGGAATCGGAAGCCGGCATCATGCCCAGCACGGAGCTGCTCACGGCCATGGGCCAGTACAACGAGGAGCTGGTCAATGCCGGCATCCTGCTCGCCGGTGAGGGCCTGCACCCCAGCTCCAAAGGGGCGCGCGTGCAGTTCAAGGGCAAGGATCGCGCCGTCGTCGACGGTCCCTTCGCGGAAACCAAGGAACTGATCGCCGGTTTCTGGCTGTTCAAGGTCAATTCCCTGGAAGAGTGCATCGAGTGGGTCAAGCGTTGCCCCAACCCGATGCTGTCCGATTCCGAAATCGAGATCCGCCAGGTGTTCGAGGCCGAGGACTTCGGCGCTGAGTTCACCCCCGAATTGCGCGAGCAGGAACAACGCGTCTTCGAGAAAGCCAAACAGCAGTGATCGCTGAAAAGCACGGACAGGAGACCATCATGAAAATCGACCCCTACCTTACGTTCGACGGCCAGTGCGGCCCTGCCTTCCAGTTCTACGCCAAGGTGCTCAACGGCACCCTCGAAGCCTTCCTGACCTTCGCCGAGAGCCCCGCCTGCGGCGATGTGCCGGAGAACTTCCGCGACAAGATCATGCATGCCCGCCTGGCCGTGGGTGACCAGGTGATCATGGGCTCGGACTGCCCGCCCCAGGCGCCTTTCCAGGGCATCAGCGGCATCAGCGTTTCGATCAACGTCGACCGAATCGTCGAGGCCGAGCGGGTGTTCAACGCCCTGGCCGAAGGCGGTCAGGTGCAGATGCCCCTGGCGCAGACCTTCTGGGCCGCGCGTTTCGGCATGCTGGTGGACCGCTTCGGCGTGCCCTGGATGATCAACTGTGAGAAGGATCAATAATTCTCAAAAGTGACGCGGCGCCGGGGCTTCCCCGGCGTTGTGGGCCTAAGCTTCTGGAGTTATCTCAAGCGGACGGCTCCAATGTTCCTTATCCACAGGCTGCGTGATCGCGTCAGCCGTTTCCACTATCGCCGCGAATGGCTGCGACCGGACCTCATGGCGGGCCTGTCAGTAGCCGCGGTACAGATACCTACCGCCATCGCCTACGCGCAGATCATTGGCTTCCCCGCCCAGGTGGGGCTCTATGCCTGCATCCTGCCGATGCTGATCTATGCCCTGGTGGGCGGCTCCCGACAGCTGATGGTCGGGCCCGACGCCGCCACCGCCGCCATGGTGGCCGCCGCCATCACGCCGCTGGCGGCCGGCGATCCGCAGCGGCTGATCCACCTGTCGATGATCGTCGCAGTGATGGTGGGCTTGCTGTCCATCGTCGCCGGGTTCATTCGTGCCGGCTTCATCGCCAGCTTCCTTTCGCGGCCCATCCTCGTCGGCTACCTGAACGGCATCGGCCTCAGCCTGCTGGCCGGCCAGCTCGGCAAGCTGCTGGGCTACCAGGCGGAAACCAGCGGCTTCATTGCCGGCTTGCTGGCGATGATCCGTAACCTGGCCGATACCCACCTGCCGACCCTGGCACTGGGGGCGGCGACCCTGCTGGTGCTGATCCTCCTGCCTCGGCGCTGGCCCCGGCTGCCGGTGGCCCTGGTGGCGATCGTGCTGGCTTCGCTGGCGGCCGCCGTCCTGGGGCTGGACCGCTATGGCGTGGAACTGCTGGGCGCGGTTCCAGCGGGGCTGCCGGAGCTGAGCTGGCCGCGTGCCAGTTACCCCGAGTTGCTCAGCCTGCTGCGGGATGCCACGGGTATCACCATCGTCAGCTTCTGCAGCGCCATGCTCACGGCCCG
This sequence comes from Pseudomonas sp. BN515, assembly GCF_029873155.1. Lineage (NCBI taxonomy): Bacteria > Pseudomonadati > Pseudomonadota > Gammaproteobacteria > Pseudomonadales > Pseudomonadaceae > Pseudomonas > Pseudomonas sp. BN515. The sequence goes on from NZ_SSOH01000028.1 coordinate 15,269, forward strand.
CAGCTTTGCCGCCCGGCACGGCTACGCCATCGACGCCAACCATGAGTTCATCGCCCTGGGCCTGGCCAACGTCGGCGCCGGGGTGTCCCAGGCCTTTGTCATCAGCGGCGCGGACTCGCGCACGGCGGTGAATGACCTGGTCGGTGGCAAGACCCAGATGGTCAGCGTGGTCGTGGCCCTGGTGATAGTCGCCGTACTGGTATTTCTCCACGGGCCGCTGGCCTGGGTGCCTATTGCTGCCTTGGGGGCGGTGTTGATGCTGGCCGGCTGGGGGCTGATCGACTTTCGCGCACTCAAGGTGTTCTGGCGCCTCAGCCGCTTCGAGTGCGGGCTGTGCCTGCTGACCACGGTAGGTGTACTGGGCGTCGGCGTGCTGCCGGGCATCTTCGTCGCCATCAGCCTGGCCCTGCTGCGCCTGCTGTACCTCACGTACCGCCCCACCGACGCGGTGCTGGGCTGGATGGAAGGCGTCGACGGCCAGGTGGAACTGAGTCGTTATCCACAGGCGAGCACCTTGCCGGGCCTGATGATCTACCGCTTCGATGCGCCCCTGCTGTTCTTCAACGCCGACTATTTCAAGCAGCGCCTGCTGCACCTCGTGGATCAGGCGGACCACCCCCGCGCAGTGCTGCTCAACGCCGAAACCATGATCAACCTCGACCTGACCGGCCTCGCCACCCTGCGCGAAGTGAAGCAGACACTCGCGGCCAGGGGCGTCCACTTCGGTTTCGCCCGCCTGTTCGGCCCGGCCTACGAGCTGTTGCAGCGCTCCGGCGAGCTGGGCGAGCTGAAGCCCCCGATGGTGTTCAGCTCGGTGCGGGCGGGGATCAACGCCTATCGCGTCTGGTTGGCGAAGCAGGACTTGCAGGACCCGCAGCCGGGCGGGTAAACCAGTGGCTCAATCCACGGGAACACAAGGAACGAACATGGACCCCTTCATGCAAGCCGCCATCGAAGAAGCCCGCCAGGGACTGGCCGAGGGCGGGATTCCCATCGGCTCGGTGATCGTCCACAAGGGCCGCATCATCGGCCGTGGCCACAATCGCCGCATCCAGGAAGGCAGCGCCATCAAGCACGGCGAGATGGACGCGTTCGAAAACGCCGGCCGCCAGCCCGCCAGCGTCTACCGCGAGTCGGTGCTCTACACCACGCTTTCGCCCTGTTCCATGTGCAGCGGGGCGATCCTGCTCTATGGGATTCCCAAGGTGATCATCGGCGAGAACCGCACCTTCCAGGGGGAGGAAGAGCTGCTGCGTTCCCGGGGCGTGGCGCTGGAGGTGCTGCAGGACGCCGAGTGCGTGAAGCTGATGGAGGACTTCATCGAGGCCCGTCCGGAGCTGTGGAACGAAGACATAGGCGAATGACCGTGCGGCTAGACTGAAACTGTTCGTCCCCATGCTCCTCGAGGAGGTGCAGCATGGCGATCCGCGAAGGTTTCATCGGCACCATCGGTAATACGCCCCTGCTGCGTCTCGACAGCCTCAGCGCCGAGACCGGCTGCGACATCCTGGCCAAGGCCGAATTCCTCAACCCCGGCGGCTCGGTGAAGGACCGCGCCGCCCGCTACATCATCGACGATGCCGAACGCGAGGGGCGCCTGTTCCCCGGCGGCACGGTGGTGGAGGGCACCGCCGGCAATACCGGCATCGGCTTGGCGCATATCTGCGCGGCGCGCGGGTATCGCTGCATCATCGTGATCCCCGACAACCAGTCCCCGGAAAAGCTCGACCTGCTGCGCACCCTCGGCGCCGAAGTGCGTCCGGTGCCGCCCAAGCCCTACAAGGACCCGGACAACTACCAGAAGATCGCCGGCCGCCTGGCTGCCGAGCTGCCCGGCGCCATCTGGGCCAACCAGTTCGACAACACCGCCAACCGCCAGGCCCACTTCGCGACCACCGGTCCGGAAGTCTGGGCCGACACCGAGGGCCATCTGGATGCCTTTGTCTGCGCCACCGGCACCGGCGGCACCCTGGCAGGGGTGGCGCGCTACCTCAAGGAGCGTGACGCCAACATCCGCATCGTCCTCGCCGACCCCATGGGCAGCGCCCTGTACAACTGGGTGAAGCGCGGCGAGTTGGTGGCGGAGGGCAGCTCCATCACCGAAGGCATCGGCACCACGCGCGTCACCGCCAATCTCGAAGGCACCCCCATCGATGACGCCGTGCAAGTGGACGACCCGGCCTGTGTGGCGATGGTCTATCACTTGCTGCGGGAGGAGGGGCTGTTCGTTGGCGGATCGTCCGGCATCAACCTCGCTGCGGCCGTGCAGGTGGCGCGCCAGTTGGGGCCGGGGCATCGCGTGGTGACGCTGCTGTGTGATCGCGGTGGGTTGTATGCGGGGCGGTTGTTCAACCCGGCGTGGTTGGCGGAGAAGGGGCTGGCGGGGGCGGCTGGGGTTTAGTCGTACAGACCAACCTTGGCGCACGCCTGAGATATTTTCCCCCTCACCCCAACCCTCTCCCGGAGGGAGAGGGGGCTGTTCGTGCAGAACTGCTACTGGGTGCCAGGCGCGAGTCACCCCTCGCCCTCCGGGAGAGGGTTGTGTCAGGTCGGCTCGCTGCAATTCCATTTCGCGAATGAATTCGCTCCTACAGGGCAGAGCGGTGCTCTGCTTGGCGAATGAATTCGCCCCTACAGAAGAATTAGCCAGCCTGCTCAGGATCGAACTGCAACAGCAATGACCAGGGCGCATTGCAGTTGCCGACGAAGATCGGATGCAGCAGGCAGATGGCGTTGCCAGCTCCCTTGAAGCGCAACGGCCGGCCATCACGAATGGCGCTGCGTGCATCGCTCGGTAGTTCGTTGGCCGGGGTGCCCAGCCGTTTTCCATCCGGGTGGGTCACGAAGTGGGCGGCATTGGACAGCAGCGCGTAATGGCCATTGCCGAACGGTTTCAGCTGGCTCAGGCGCTCTTGCAGCTGCTGCAGGCTGTAGTCGGCGCCGAGGATGCCGAGGAAGCGTCCGCCGGCCAGCATCGGGGTCATGAAGGAGGTCATCAGCACCGTGCTGCCGGCCACCGTGTATTCGTAGGGCTCCATGAACAGGTCGCGGCCCTTGCGCCGGGGCAGTTCGTACCAGTCGCCGTCGTAACCCACCAGGCACTCGCGCTGGATGGCACCGGCGCCCCGGTTCCAGTAGGCCATGATGCGGCCCGTGTGATCGTGGCCGTGCTGGCTGGCGAATTCGGCGTCGCGGCCGTCCAGGGCGTTGGGTTCGCTGGCGCAGGCAAAGGCCAGCAGGCCGGGGTTCTGCAGCAGGCAGTGCTGCATCACGGCGTCGATCTGCTCGCGCTGCGGGCCAAAGCCCTGGGCATGCAGGCCGAGGATGAAATGCTTGAGGCCATAGAGCGCCGTCGCCATCACCGCGAACTGGCTCTGCAACTGCTGCGCCTCGCGGGCCAGCAGGACCTCGGCGGTCTCCTCCTTTGAGGCGCTTTCCGCCCGCTGCACTTGCTCCAGTGCTTTCTCGCTCTCCTGGCGGATGGTGGCGACCACGCTGCCAATATCAGCGGTGGCGTTGGCCGATTGGGTGGCCAGGCGCCGAACCTCGTCCGCGACCACGGCGAAGCCGCGTCCTAGTTCGCCGGCACGGGCCGCCTCGATGGCAGCGTTGAGCGCAACCAGGTTGGTGTTCCTGGCGATCTGGCGGATCACGTCGGAAACCTTGCTGATCTCGTTCCAGCGGTTGTTCAGGCCGTCGATCAGCAGCTTGACCTGGTCGAGTGTGGAGTTGCCCTGGGCGCCGCCTTCCGGCGTGGGCGCCTGGGTCTGTCGGGGACTGCTCTGCATGGTGGGTTACCGAAACGGGTTGGGGCAGGAAGGCGCCGCAAGCGGCGGCGCGAAGCCGTGGCCCGGCGGTCCGGGCCACGGAAGGTCGGTCAGGCGAGTTCGCCCACCGCGCGATGGGCTTCTTCTATCGCCGAATGGGCATAGGCACTCCACGCCGCGTCGGAGTTGGCGATGGTCACGTTGCCCACCGGTTTGCGCGCCAGCAGCATGGTCTTTTCGCTCTCTTGCTCATCGTCGAACAGCGAGTTGGAGAAGCACGCGTAGCCGTGGGACCAGCGGTTGACGGTGATCGCCAGGATGTCCTTCTGGTGGTCGAAGCCGCCTGGGCCGAGCATGCGCTGAAGCTGGTCGCGCAGTTGCGCTTCGAGCTGCTCGAAGGTCGCGGCGTAGAGCTTGGCGCGGCCGGTTCGGGCCTGGGTGCGGGCGTCCATGCCGGCGTTCGGCGAGGTGGGCACGTAAACCATGTGCAGGCCGATGGGCTGCTTCGGATCGCGCGGGTGCTGGTAACCGCCGAGGTCCACCGGGTAGTCCAGCTTGATCCGGCTGTAGGGCTGGGTGGTGGCGTAGATCTCGTGCACGCCGAGCTTCTGGAAGCTCTCCCAGTTGCGGATCACCACCTTGGTGTACACCAGCGGGAACTTCACGTTCTGGGCGAGGGCATTGGCCTGCTCGGGCGAGAGGTCGCGCAGCAGGTACGGGATCATCATGTTGTAGCAGGCCAGCACGCAGTGCTTGCTGCGCACTTTCGCCAGTTGGCCGCCGCGGCTGTAGCCGACGTCGACGCCGCCCTCGCGGTTCTTCACGCTCACCGCCGTGCTGTTCAGGCGCAGGCGTACCGGGTTGCCGGCGACGTCCAGTTTGCTGTAGTCGAATTGCGCCAGGACGATGTCGTCCATGCCCTTGCCGGGCGCCACCGCCGGAATCAGGTCGCGCACCAGCAGGCGCGCCACCGAGGCGTTGCCATCGGGGAAGTGGTAGATGTACGGCTCTTCCATCTCGGCCTTGGCTTCCTCGCCAATGGGCGGCAATTGCATCGCCGCGAAGCCGGGGAAGCCGACGTAGTAGGCGTCGTAGGCGGCCACGGCGTCGATGCTGAGGGCGGAGAAGTCATTGGTGCGGCTCTGGAAGTACTTCACCGCGCTTTCGGACAGGCCCACGTCCTTGAGCAGGAAGTCGCGGTAGCTGGTCTTGGCCAGGTGAGCTTCCTTCTCCTCGCTGGTCTTGCCGGCCAGGTAGTCGTGGGGCGCCTCGTAGAGGTCGATCAGCGCCTTGCGGTCGGCCTCGGGCAGCGGGAAGTCGCTGATGAACGCGCGCCAGGAGCGGGCATTGAGTTTTTCCGGGGCGATGTCGTCGGCCACCATGGGCGTTGGGTCGCCGCTCACCAGCTTGTCCACGCCGAAGTTCTCCTTGTCGAAGAACACCCCGCGGGACAGCCCGAGGTTGGGGTAGAAGTCGCGGTCGAAGGCGGTCTCGAAACGCTTGATGTCGACGCCGAGCTTCTTCAGCAGGCCGTTCACCGTGTCGCTGTAGAGGTGGTTGGGCGACTGGAAGGATTCGCTGCCGCCATAGCCGAGGATCATCCGTCCGCCGGCCTCGAATTCATTGCGCTTGGCGTGGCCGCCGAAGTCGTCGTGGTTCTCGATGATGAGGATGCGCGCGTTCGGCTGCTTCTCGCGATAGAACCAGGCGGCGGACAGGCCGCTGATGCCGCCGCCGACCACCACCAGGTCATACTCCTCACTCACTGGCAGGCCGTCAGTGTCGAACTTCTTCTTCTCCCAGCCCATCTGGTGCGCCACCTCGAAGGCGCCGGGGTGGCTGCCGCGCAGGCCGGTGAGGGCCGGCGGGTAGTAGCGGCCAGCAGGGGCGGCGCGCAGCAGCTGCATGGGCGTGAGGCCAGCGGCAATGGTGAGGGCGACACCGTTGAGGAAATCACGGCGGGTGATGGTCATGGCGAATCCTTGCAAGACAGTTGTTATCGATCGCGGAGCGGGGTGAAGCGGGGGAGGGCCGGCGCTCCGGAATGGGCGCCGGCGAGGGGCTTACCAGCCGAGTTGCTTGTTGAAGCCGAGGGCGTCGTAGTAGTCGCCCTGGTAGGTGATCTTGCCGTTCTTGACGCGGATGAAGCTCACGCCTTCGAACTTCAGCGGCTTGTTGGTGGCCGGGGTTTCGGCACTCCAGGCACCGCTGTTGGTACCGGCGAACTCCCACTGGAAGGCGATGCCGTCCGCGCTGACGATGGGCTCGCTGGTCATCTTCCATTTCAGGTCGGGTACGGCACCGACGAAGACTTTGATCACATTGTCGCGAGCCGCCGAACGACCTTTCTGCGGCGTGCCGACGGTGGCATCGAAGTATTCCGCGTCCTCGGCCAGGAAGCTGGCGGCCTTGTCGGCGTCGTGGGCGTTCCAGGCAGCCATGTAGCCATCGACTATGGCCTTGGCATCGTCAGCCGCCTGGGCCATGCCGGCCATGGCGCAAAACAGGATGAAGCTGAAATTACGCAAGGTGTTACGCATTGCTTGTTCTCCTGGTGGTTTGTGCGGGTACTACCTGTGGAGCGTCCTCCCATGTGGGAGCGACTTCAGTCGCGAAGGGCAGCGCAGCTGCCCTCTGGCTATTCCGGCCGGACCAGGCGGCCCGGATCGCGAATGAATTCGCTCCCACAAAGGAGCGCACTGGCCGAAGCCAGCTCGTTAATGCTTGAACATCACATGGCGAATGGCGGTGTAATCCTCCAGCCCGTACATGGACATGTCCTTGCCGTAGCCGGAGTGCTTGACGCCGCCGTGGGGCATTTCGCTGACCAGCATGAAGTGAGTGTTGACCCAGGTGCAGCCGTACTGCAGGCGTGCGGACAGGCGGTGGGCGCGGCCTACATCAGCGGTCCAGAGGGAGGAGGCCAGGCCGTAGTCGGAATCGTTGGCCCACTCCAGCACCTGCTCTTCGCTGTCGAATTCGGTGACCGACACCACCGGGCCGAACACTTCGCGGCGAACGATCTCATCGTCCTGGCGGGCGCCGGCGAGCACGGTGGGCTGGAAGAAGAACCCCGGGCCATCGACGCGTGTTCCTCCGGTGACGACAGTGATGTGCGGCACGGCGCTGGCGCGCTGGACGAAGCCTTCGACGCGCTCCAGGTGCTGCTCGGTGATCAGCGGGCCGAGTTCGGTGTCCGGGTCGTCCTGCAGGCCGGTCTTGATGCTGCCGACGGCCTCGCCGAGCTTGGCCACGAACTTCTCGTAGATGCCTTTCTGCGCATAGATGCGGCAGGCGGCGGTGCAGTCCTGGCCGGCGTTGTAGAAGCCGAAGGTGCGGATGCCTTCCACGGCGGCGTCGATGTCGGCGTCGTCGAAGATGATCACCGGGGCCTTGCCGCCCAGTTCCATGTGCATGCGTTTCACGCTGTCGGCGGTGCCGGCGATGATCCGCGAGCCGGTGGCGACCGAGCCGGTGAGGGACACCATGCGCACCTTCGGGTGGGTGGTCAGCGGCTCGCCGACACTCGGGCCGCGGCCGAAGACCATGTTCACCACGCCGGCGGGGAAGATCTCAGCGATGAATTCGGCGAGCTTGAGGGCGGTCAGCGGGGTCTGCTCGGAAGGCTTGAGGACCACGGTGTTGCCGGCGGCGAGCGCCGGGCCGAGTTTCCAGGCGGCCATCATCAGCGGGTAGTTCCATGGCGCGATGGAGGCGACCACGCCCACCGGGTCACGGCGGATCATCGAGGTGTGGCCGGGCAGGTACTCGCCGGCAGCGGAGCCGTTCATGCAGCGGCTGGCACCGGCGAAGAAGCGGAACACGTCGGCCACGGCCGGCAGCTCATCGTTCAGCGCGGCGGTGAAGGGCTTGCCGCAGTTCTGCGATTCCAGGCGGGCGAGTTCCTCGGCGTGGGCGTCGATGTGGTCGGCGAGCTTCAGCAGCAGGGTGGCGCGGTCCTTGGGCGAGGTCTGCGACCAGGCAGGGAAGGCGGCGTCGGCGGCACGCACGGCAGCATCGACCTGGGCTGGGCTGGCCTCGGCGATTTCCACCAGGGCGGTGCCCAGGGACGGGTTGAGCACGGCGAGGCTGGGGCCTTCACCGGCGACGAGCTGGCCGTTGATCAGGAGTTTGGTTTGCATGGGGTAGGTCCTCGTAACTATCCCCTCTCCCTTCAGGGAGAGGGTTAGGGAGAGGGCTGCGGACTCGCCGGCAGCCGCGTGTTCTGGATCTGACTTCGCTGCCCTCACCCCCGGCCCCTCTCCCGCAAGCGGTAGAGGGGAGAAAAGCCGGAGAGAGGGCGTGCATGGGCTTTACTTCCCGCTACCCGCCACGCTCTCGCCACCCTTGGTCAGGTAGTAGGCGGCGAGGATGGGCAGCATGGTCACCAGCATCACCAGCATGGCGACCACGTTGGTCACCGGGACGTCGCGCGGGCGGCTGAGCTGGTTGAGCAGCCAGATCGGCAGGGTGCGTTCGTGGCCGGCGGTGAAGGTGGTGACGATGATCTCGTCGAACGACAGCGCGAACGCCAGCATGCCGCCTGCCAGCAGGGCCGAGCCGAGGTTCGGCAGGATGATGTGGCGGAAGGTCTGCCAGCCGTCGGCGCCCAGGTCCATCGAGGCTTCGATGAGGCTGTGGGAGGTGCGGCGGAAGCGCGCGATCACGTTGTTGTGGACGATCACCACGCAGAAGGTGGCGTGGCCGATGACGATGGTCAGCAACCCCGGCTCGATGCCAAGTCCCTTGAACGCCGAAAGCAGGGCGATGCCGGTGATGATGCCGGGCAGGGCGATCGGCAGGATGAGCATCAGCGAGATGCCTTCCTTGCCGAAGAAGCTGCGGCGGTACAGCGCGGCCGCCGCCAGGGTGCCGAGCACCATGGCGATCAGTGTGGCGATGACCGCGACCTGCAGCGACAGCTTGATCGCTTCCACCACGTCCGCGCGGCCGAAGGCGACGCTGAACCAGTGCAGGGTGAAGCCCTGCGGCGGGAAGCTGAACGCGGCGTCTTCGGTGTTGAAGGCGTACAGGAAGATGATCAGGATCGGGATGTGCAGGAATGCCAGCCCGCCCCAGGCGGCCGCTTTCAGGCCCCAGGACGCTTTTTCAGAGTGCATCGAAGGCCCCCAGACGTTTGACGATGGAGAGGTACACGGCGATCAGCACGATCGGCACCAGGGTGAAGGCGGCGGCCATGGGCATGTTGCCGATGGCGCCCTGCTGGGCGTAGACCATGCTGCCGATGAAGTAGCCGGGCGGGCCTACCAGCTGCGGCACGATGAAGTCGCCCAGGGTCAGGCTGAAGGTGAAGATCGAGCCGGCGGCGATGCCCGGAATGGACAGCGGCAGGATCACCTGCATGAAGGTCTGGCGCGGGTGCGCGCCGAGGTCGGCCGAGGCTTGCAGCAGCGACGGCGGCAGGCGCTCGAGGGAGGCCTGGATCGGCAGGATCATGAACGGCAGCCAGATGTACACGAACACCAGGAAGCGCCCGAGGTGCGAGGTGGACAGCGTGCTGCCTCCAACGCCGGGCACGCCCAGCAGCAGCTCCAGCACGGGCTGCAGGTGCAGCGCCTGGACAAACCACATCACTACGCCGCCCTTGGCCAGCAGCAGGGTCCAGGCGTAGGCCTTGACGATGTAACTGGCCCACATGGGCATCATCACCGCGATGTAGAAGAACGCCTTGGTCTTGCCCGTGGTGTAGCGCGCCATGTAGTAGGCGATGGGGAAGGCCAGGGTGGCGCTGGCGATGGACACGGCGATGGCCATGCTCAGCGTACGCACGATGATGTCGAAGTTGGCGGCCTGGAACAGCGCGCCGAAGTTCACCAGGGTAAGGTCCGTCGACACCGACATGGTGAAGTCGTCGAAGGTGTAGAAACCCTGCCAGAGCAGCGTCAGCAACGAGCCCAGGTAGATGGCGCCAAACCACAGCAGCGGCGGCACCAGCAGCAGCGAGAGGTACAGCGTCGGCCGGCGATAGAGCAGGCCCGAGAACCTGCGCATCAGGCCATTGGCGGCGCGCGGCCGCTCGGCGTTGAGGGTCAGTTCCATGTCACGCGCCCTCGGTCAGCTGGACCATGGCATCGCGCGCCCAGCGGGCGGTGACCACCTGGCCCTGCTGGTGCAGCGGCGCGGCGTCCTGCCACTGGCTGTTGGGCAGGCTGACGCAGAGGTTCTGGCCGTTATCCAGGCGGATTTCGTAGCGGGTGGCGGCGCCCTGGTACTGGATGTCGTGAAGCAGGCCGCTGATTTCCACATCGCTACCGTTGCGCTCGCCATGGGCGAAGTGGATGTGCTCGGGGCGGATGGAGAAGGGCTGGTCGACACCGGTGAGCTGACGTGCGACGTCGCCGCGCAGCACGTTGGAGGTGCCCACGAACTCGGCGACGAAGGGCGTGGCCGGTTTCATGTAGAGGTTGCGCGGGGTGTCCACCTGCTCGATGCGGCCCTTGTTGAACACGGCCACGCGATCGGACATGGACAGCGCTTCACCCTGGTCGTGGGTGACGAAGATGAAGGTGATGCCGAGCTGGCGCTGTAGCTTCTTCAGCTCGCTCTGCATCTGCTCGCGCAGCTTGAGGTCCAGGGCACCGAGGGGTTCGTCCAGCAGCAGTACGCGCGGGCGGTTGACCAGGGCGCGGGCCAGGGCCACGCGCTGGCGCTGGCCACCGGACAGCTGCGCCGGCTTGCGGTTGCCATAGCCGGCCAGGGCGACCATGCCGAGGGCTTCCTCGGCGCGGGCCAGGCGCTCGGACTTCGCCACACCCTTCACCTTGAGGCCGTAGGCGACGTTCTCGCGCACGTTCATGTGGGGGAACAGGGCGTAGTCCTGGAACACGGTGTTCACGTCGCGCTCGTAGGGCGGCAGGCCGGCGGCTTCTTCACCGTGGATGCGGATGGAACCCGAGGTGGGCTGCTCGAAACCGGCGATCAGGCGCAGGCAGGTGGTCTTGCCCGAGCCGGATGGGCCGAGCATGGAGAAGAACTCGCCGTCCTTGATATCGATGGATACCCGGTCGACGGCCTTGACCTCGCCGAACTGGCGGGAAACCTCAGTGAACTGGACAGCAAGTGTCATGGTGTGGTGCTCCGGTGACGCGAAAAAAGACATGACTTGGGCGGGGCCTCGCGGTGGAGACCCTGCGGGAATTTCAGGTGGCTCGGTATGACTCCCTCTCCCTCTGGGAGAGGGCTGGGCGGGCCGCGTGCGGATGAGGGTTATGTCAGCCGCTCGGTGTTTCCAGGCGAGTACGAACAAACTCCCTCTCCCTTCAGGGAGAGGGCTGGGGAGAGGGAAACACCGCGCGGTGCCGAGCTACCCTCTCCCCCGGCCCCTCTCCCGCAAGCGGGAGAGGGGAGCTATCAGCGACCGCCCATAATGGCGATGTAGTCCTGGGTCCAGCGGCTATACGGGACGAACTTGCCGCCCTCGGCCTGCGGGGTTTTCCAGAAGGCGATCTTGTCGAACTGATCGAAGCCGTTGGTGGTGCAGCCTTCGGCGCCGAGCAGGGCGCTGGCCTTGCAGCCTTCCGGGGCGGCGGGCAGGGAACCGAACCAGGCGGCGACGTCGCCCTGGACCTTGGGTTCCAGCGACCAGTTCATCCACTTGTAGGCGCAGCTCGGGTGCTTGGCGTCCACGTGCAGCATGGTGGTGTCGGCCCAGCCGGTGACCCCTTCCTTCGGCACGACGGTGGCCACAGGCTGACCTTCGGCTTTCAGGGTGTTGGCCATGTAGCCCCAGGTGCTGGAGGCAGCTACGCCCTCGTTCTTGAAGTCGCTCATCTGCACGGTCGCGTCGTGCCAGTAGCGGTGCACCAGACCATGTTGCTTGCGCAGCAGGTCGAGCACGGCGGTGTACTGCTCTTCGGTCAGCTGGTACGGGTCCTGGATGCCCAGTTCCGGCTTGGCGGACTTCAGGTAGAGGGCGGCGTCGGCGATGTAGATGGGGCCGTCGTAGGCCTGCACGCGACCTTTGTTGGCCTTGCCGTCGGCCAGCTGCTGCGGCTCGAACACCGCGCTCCAGCTGTCCGGCGCCTTGGTGAAGGCCTTGGTGTTGTACATCAGCAGGTTCGGGCCCCACTGGTAGGGGGTGCCGTAGGACTTGCCGTCGACGGTGAACCAAGGCGCGTCTTTCAGGCGCGGATCGAGGTTCTTCAGGTTGGGGATCAGCTCCGGATTGATCGGCTGCACGCGTTTGCCATAGATCAGGCGCAGGGAGGCGTCGCCGGACGCGGTGACCAGGTCATAGCCGCCCTTGGCCATCAGGCTGACCATCTCGTCGGAGGTGGCAGCGGTCTTCACGTTGACCTTGCAGCCGCTCTCCTGCTCGAACTGGGTCACCCAGTCGTAGTTCTTGTCCGACTCGCCGCGCTCGATATAGCCGGGCCAGGCAATGATGTCGAGCTGGCCTTCGCCGGCGCCGACTTGTTTCAGGGCTTCGGCGGCCTGCAGGCTGCCGCTGGCGAGGATGGCGGTGGCCACTGCGCTGAGCAGGGCGGTTTTGCGCACGGACATGATGTTCCCTCTTTTTCGTTATTGGTCGGGGCAGATGAAGCGGGTTGGTGCGTTCTTGTTCTCTTAAAAGTCAGTGCCGTGGCGGGCCATTATGTGGCGCACCACGCTGTAGTCCTGCAGCGAATCGCTGGACAGGTCCTTGCCATAGCCGGAGCGCTTGAGCCCGCCGTGGGGCATCTCGCTGGCCAGCATGAAATGGGTGTTGATCCAGGTGCAGCCGTATTGCAGCCGCGCGGCCACCTGCATGGCCTTGTCCAGGTTCTGCGTCCAGACGGAGGACGCCAGGCCGTACTCGGAGTCGTTGGCCCAATCCACGGCCTGGGCCAGGTCGTCGAAGCGGGTGACGGTGACCACCGGGCCGAAGACTTCGCGCTGGACGATCTCGTCCTGCTGCTTGCAGCCGGCCAGCAGAGTGGGCTGGTAGTAGAAGCCGGCGCCGGAGTGTACGGCGGCGCCAGTGACCCGCTCGATGTGCGGCTGGCCGAGGGCGCGCTCGACGAAGCTGGCCACGCGATCGCGCTGGCGCGAGCTGATCAGCGGGGGGATTTCGTTGTCCTGGTCACGCTTGCGGGCGAAGCGCAGGCTGGCCACGGCCTCGCCCAGTTCGCTCACCAGGCGGTCGTGGATGCCGGCCTGGGCGTAGATGCGGCAGGCGGCGGTGCAGTCCTGGCCGGCGTTGTAGTAGCCGTGGGTGCGTACGCCTTGGACCACGGCATCGATGTCGGCGTCATTGCAGACGATCACCGGCGCCTTGCCGCCCAGTTCCAGATGGGTGCGCTTCAGGGTGCGCGCGGCGGTCTGGAGAATCTTCTGGCCGGTGACGATGTCGCCGGTGAGCGACACCATGCGCACGCGCGGGTGGCCCACCAGTTGGCTGCCGACGCTGTCGCCGCCGCCACAGAGGATGTTGATCACCCCCGGCGGGAGGATTTCCGCCAGCGCTGGTGCGAGGGCCAGGATGGACAGCGGTGTGTGTTCGGATGGCTTGAAGATCAGCGTGTTGCCGGCAGCCAGCGCCGGGGCGATCTTCCAGGCCGCCATCATCAGCGGGTAGTTCCAGGGTGCGATGGAGGCGACGACGCCCACCGGATCGCGGCGCACCAGGCTGGTGTGTCCGGGTACGTATTCACCGGCGAGCTGGCCCTGCTGGCAGCGCACAGCGCCGGCGAAGAAGCGGAATACGTCGGCGGTGGCGGGGATGTCGTCCTGGCGCGCCAGGTGCAGCGGCTTGCCGCAGTTCAAGGCTTCCAGGCGGGAAAGCTGATCGGCGCGTTTCTCGATGGCGTCGGCAATGGCCAGCAGGGCGGTGGCGCGTTGCGCGGGCGTGGTACGCGACCAGTGGGTGAAGGCGCGATGGGCGGCGGTGACGGCTGCTTCCACCTGCTCGATGGAGGCTTCGGCGATGGTCACCAGGGTTTCGCCGCTGGCGGGGTTGATGATCGGCTCGGCCAACCCTTCGCCGATGACGAGCTGGCCGTCGATCAGCAGTTCGGTGTGCAGGGTCGGGGTGCTGGTGGCGCCGGTCATCTTGCTGGCTCTTTTCTTCTCGGACTTTTGTTCTGTGGTCATCCCGTGCTCCTTGGGAGCCCGGCATGCCTCTGCTTATGGGGAGGAGAGACTAGAGGCCGGGCTGGAGGTCGACAAATTCTAAATATTGAAAGCAGCGTTCGATTAAATCGAAAGCCTGCGGTTGTTCGGCTGTTCCCGCGCCACGGTGATGAAGGGGTCCACCAGGGCCGGGCGTGCGGTGCCCCGTCGCCAGGCGAGGCCCACGTCCAGTGGGGCGCCCAGGTCCACCAGCGGACGTGCTTCGATGATGTCGCCCTCCAGTGACCAGGGGCGGTAGGTCATGTCCGGCTGGATCGACAGGCCGAGGCCCGCCGCTACCAGGCTTCGCACCGCTTCCACCGAGGCGGTGCGCAGGGTGACCTGAGGCGTGAGCCCGGCGCGGGACCAGATGCGCTGGGTGTGCAGGCCCATCTCGTCGGCGTTGAGCTGGATCAGCGGCTCACCGGCCACATCCGCCAGGGCGATGCTGTCGCGTTCCAGTAGTGGGTGCTGGGCTGGCAGCCAGAGGCGGTGGGGCGAATGGGTCAGTACTTCGGTCTGCAGGGCGTGGCGGTCTTCCAGGTTGGAGAGGATCAGCACGCCCACGTCGATCTCGCCGCTGACCAGCAGGTGCTCGATGTATGGGCGCTCATCCTCCACCACGCGGGTCTTCACGTTGGGGTAGGCGCGCTGGAAACGAGTGATGAGGTCGGCCAGGTAGTAGCCGGCCACCAGGCTGGTCACGCCGATGGTGAGGCTGCCGGCGACCTGGTCGGTACTCTGCTGCAAGCTGCGCTTGGCGTTCTCCACTGTGGCGAGGATCAGGTGCGCCTGGCGCAGGAACTGGTGGCCCTGGTGGGTTAGCGACATGCCCTTGGCGTGACGGTTGAACAGGCTGACGCCGATCTCTTCTTCCAGTTGCTGGATGGCCAGCGTTAGCGTGGACTGGGAAATGAACACCGCCTGGGCCGCGGCGGAGATGGAGCCGGTTTCGGCGACGGCGATGAAATGGCGGATCTGGCGGAGGGTCATCATGGGCGTGGTTCGCGTCTGGATGGCGGCCGAAGAATAGGGTTTATCGAAATCTGAACGAGCGTTTCGCTTTTTTAGATGGTTCCGTAGATTTCCGCCACTCTGCGGACCCGCAGCAATATCTCGAAGCACTCTGCGAAGGGCCGCCAGGAATCCCTGCGGATAGAGTCGGTCGATCTGTGAGATCGGAATGACCAGGAGGCATCGATGATTACCCGCGGACTGCTCGACCAACTGCTGAAATCCGGCCAGGACCTGCTGCAACAGAAGGCGGCCGGCAAATCCGCCAGCAAAACCGGTAACGGAAGCGACCTCGGCAGCCTGCTCAAGGGCGCAGGCGGCGGTGCCCTGGCGGCGGGAGCCCTGGGCTTGTTGCTGGGCAACAAGAGCGCACGCAAGCTGGGCGGCAAGGCGCTGACCTACGGCGGCTTGGCGGCGCTCGGTGTGCTGGCCTACAAGGCTTACGGCAACTGGCAGGCCCAGCAGGCGACGGCTCCGCAGAACGAGCCCCGGACTCTCGACCGCCTGCCCGCGCCCCAGGCCGAGCAACACAGCCAGGCCATCCTCAAGGCGCTGGTGGCGGCGGCCAAGGCCGATGGCCATGTGGACGCCCGCGAACGCCAACTGATAGAGGAAGAGCTGGCCAAACTGACCCAGGACGTCGAGCTGCGCTACTGGCTGGACGCTGAACTGAACAAGCCGCTGGACCCCGCCGAGGTAGCCCGCGCTGCCACCACGCCGGAAATGGCCGCCGAGATGTACCTGGCCAGCGTGTTGATGGTGGACGAGGAACACTTCATGGAGCGTGCCTACCTCGAAGAGCTGGCCCGTCAGCTGCGCCTCGATCCGGGGCTCAAGGCCGAACTTGAGCGGCAGGTTCGGCAGGAACTGGCCTGAATGGCGCTGCCGTGTGGGAGCGATTTCAATCGCGAATGAAATCGCTCCCACAGCGAGCCGAGTGCCTACCTGGAGAACGGTAGGGTGCGCCGTGCGCACCGACGATCGAGCATGACGCTCCCAGCTCTGCATTGGGGACAAGCTTCCCAACCGAGCATTCCTTCCCCCTGCAAATCGGCAACTTTCTGCCAAACTCCCCAAATGCCGCGGACCGGCGGCATTCTGGCGACATAAATGTGCCTAATCCTTGCGCTTGCTAGCGCATGGCCTTGCCACTAGAGTCGCCGCCATTGGCCGCAGGCCAGCAAGAATCCGGGCACTGGTAACGGGGAAGAATGTGAAGAACTGGACTGTTCGCTTGCGTATCCAGGCAAGTTTCGCGGTGATCATCGCCATCATGTTGCTGATGGCCGGCATGTCCTACATGCAGCTGAGGAATATCGAGCATGAGGGGGATCGGGTCCTGACGGATTCCGTACCCGGCATGTACTACATCAGCAAGATTCGCAGCGGCTGGACCGACAACCTCCTGCGTACCCAGGCCCTGCTGCACCGCGACGGCGATTCGGGCAGCACCATCTATCACACCGGCCTCAAGGACCTGGACGAGAGCAACGTCCAGCTCGACGAGATGATCGAGGCCTACGACCGCACCATTACCGCCGATGCTGATCGCGAGCAGTTCAAGTCCTTCACCGACATCCGCAAGGTGTATGGAGGGCATCAGGCGCAGGCGCTGGCAGACCTGAAAGAAGGCAAGCTCGACGAGGCCCGTGCCACGTTCGAAGGCGTTCTGGTGGAGCGCTGGGGCGAAGGTCGCCAGAACCTCAACGAACTGATCGAGATCAACCGCGAAATGAGCGAGGCGTCGATCACCGAGATCATCACCTCGGTGCGCAATGCCGAACGCAGCATGCTTTTCGCCCTGGTGATGGCGGTTGCCGCCGCCGCCGTTTGTGGCCTGCTGCTGATGCGTGCCATCACCCGGCCGGTGGGCGGCATCGTCGATACCTTGCGGGTCATGGGCGGTGGCGATCTGTCCACCCGCCTGGACCTCAAGCGCCAGGACGAATTCAACGCCATCGAAACCGGTTTCAACAGCATGGCCGAGGAGCTCAAGACCTTAGTGTCCCAGGCGCAGCGCTCTGCCGTGCAGGTGACCACCTCGGTTACCGAGATCGCCGCGACGTCCAAGCAACAGCAGGCCACCGCCACCGAAACCGCCGCCACCACCACTGAGATCGGCGCCACTTCGCGGGAGATCGCCGCCACTTCCCGCGACCTGGTGCGCACCATGGCCGAGGTGTCCGGTACCGCCGAGCAGACTTCCATCCTCGCCGGCTCCGGCCAGCTTGGCCTGGCGCGCATGGAAGACACCATGCACCAGGTGATGGGCGCCGCCGAGCTGGTGAACGCCAAGCTGGCGATCCTCAATGAGAAGGCCGGCAACATCAATCAGGTGGTCACCACCATCGTCAAGGTGGCCGACCAGACCAACCTGCTGTCCCTGAACGCCGCCATCGAGGCGGAAAAGGCCGGCGAGTACGGCCGTGGCTTTGCCGTGGTGGCGACCGAAGTGCGCCGCCTGGCCGACCAGACCGCCGTGGCCACCTACGACATCGAGCAGATGGTGCGCGAGATCCAGTCGGCGGTGTCCGCCGGGGTCATGGGCATGGACAAGTTCTCCGAGGAAGTCCGTCGCGGCATCGCTGAAGTAGGGCAGGTGGGCGAGCAACTGTCGCAGATCATCCAGCAGGTGCAGGCGCTGGCGCCGCGCGTGCAGATGGTCAACGAGGGCATGCAGGCCCAGGCCACCGGCGCCGAGCAGATCAACCAGGCCCTGGTGCAACTGGGCGAGGCCACCGGGCAGACGGTGGAATCCCTGCGCCAGGCCAGCTCCGCCATCGACGAACTGAACCTGGTGGCCAACGGCCTGCGAACCGGCGTCAGCCGCTTCAAGGTCTGAGTCGGCGCCATGGGCCCGAGTCGAACCCGAGCGCCGGCCCGCACCGTCAGGGGCCGGCTCTACCTGCAATTCCGCATGGGCGGCGACCGCTATGCGCTGGACGTCCATGAAGTGGTGGAGGTCCTGCCGCTGCGCCAGTTGAAACAGGTGCCCGAGGCGCCCGAGTGGGTCGCCGGGGTGTTTTCCCACCGTGGCGCGCTGGTGCCGGTGCTGGACCTGGGAATACTCGCCTTCGGCCAGCCGGCCCAGGCTCGCACCAGTACCCGGCTGGTGCTGGTGGATTACCCGCTGGAGGGGCAGAGCCGCTGGCTCGGGCTTATCCTGGAGCAGGCAACCGATACCCTGCGCTGCCGTCCCGAAGAGTTCCGCGACTACGGCCTGGAACAGGGCGGCGCGCGCTACCTGGGGCCGGTCTACCAGGCGGCCGATGGCCTGGTGCAGCGCATTCGCGTTGGCGACCTGTTGCCGGACGAGGTGCGCGCTTTGCTGTTCCCGGCCACGGAGGGCGCGGCATGATCGAGCGCTTCGAAACCCTGCTGAAGAACCGCATCGGCCTGGAGGCGGAGTCCGTCGGCCGGGTGGTGATCGAGCGCGCCGTGCGCCAGCGCATGCATGCGTGCGACAGCCGTGACGAGGACGCCTACTGGACCACCCTGAATGCTTCGCCCGCCGAACAGCAGGCGCTGGTGGAAGCGGTGGTGGTGCCCGAAACCTGGTTCTTCCGCTATCCCGAATCCTTCGCCGCCCTCGGCCGCCTGGCCTTCGAGCGACTGCCGGCGTTGGCGGGTGGCCGCCCGTTGCGCATCCTCAGCCTGCCCTGTTCCACGGGGGAGGAGCCGTTTTCCATCGTCATGGCGCTGCTCGACGCCGGCCTGGCTCCGGGGCTGTTCCAGGTGGACGCGATGGATATCAGCGAGCGGGTGCTGGAGCGGGCGCGCCAGGGTGTGTATGGGCGCAACTCGTTCAGGGGCGAGGACCTGGGTTTTCGCGACCGCTACTTCCTTCCTTCGGGCGAGGGCCACGCGGTGGCCCAGCAGGTGGCGTCCAAGGTGCGTTTCCTGCGTGGCAACCTGCTGGAGCCCGGGCTGCTCGCCGGGGAGCCGCCCTACGATTTCGTGTTCTGCCGAAACCTGCTGATCTACTTCGACCGGCCGACCCAGAGCGCCGTGCTGGAGGTGCTGAAACGCCTGATGCAGCGCGACGGTGCGATGTTCATCGGTCCCGCCGAGGCCAGCCTGCTCAGCCAACAGGGCATGCAGCCGCTGGGTTATCCACAGGCCTTCGTGTTCCGCCATGCGCCGCCGCAGGTCGCCGCCAAACCGGCCAAGGTCCGCATCCCGGCACCCGCTCCCGTCGTCGCAGCGCCAGTGCCCAGCCGGGCGCCGGCCAGGCCGCGTGCGCCACTGCCGAAGCCCGAGCTGCCCAAGGCCGATGGCGCAGGGCCTGAAGCCGCCCTCGCGACGATTGCCAGCCTGGCCAACAGCGGCCGCTGCGAGGAAGCGCGCAGTGCCTGCGAAGCCTTCCTGGCCGCCCATGGCCCCTCGGCGGATGCCTTCTACTGGCTCGGGCTGCTCAGCGACGTGGCCGGCAAGGTGGATGAGGCGCAGGACTATTACCGCAAGGCGCTTTACCTCGCGCCGCAGCACGCCGAAGCATTGGCCCACCTGGCGGCGCTGCTCGCCGCTCGGGGCGACCGGGCCGGCGCACAGCGCTTGCAACAGCGTGCCAGCCGGGGAGTGAACAACCATGGCCGATAACCGCCTGCCCCTGATTGCCAGCGACCAGTTGCCGGCGGTGGACGACTGCTGGAATCGCATTGGCATCCATGGCGACAAATCCTGTGAGCGCCTGGCCGCTCATGTGCATTGCCGCAATTGCGAGGTGCATGCTGCAGCCGCCACCTTGTTGCTCGACCGCTATGCGCTGATCCGCGAAGACATCACCGGCGTCGTTGATGATGCCGAAGAGGATGGCCGTGAACGCCGTTCCACCCTGGTGTTCCGCCTGGGTGAACAATGGCTGGGCATCGCCACCCGCAGCCTGGTGGAGGTGGCGGCGCTCAACCCCATCCACTCCCTGCCGCACCAGCGCGCCCTGGCCTTGCTGGGGGTGACCAACGTACGCGGTGCCCTGGTGGCCTGTCTGTCCCTGGTGGAGCTGCTGGGGCTGGAGAAGGGCAACGAGGTGAATGGCGAGCGCCGCGTGGTGCCGCGAATGCTGATTTTCGCCAGCCAGGGCGGACCGCTGGTGGCGCCGGTGGATGAGGTGGACGGCATCCACGGCATTCCCCTGGATGCGGTGGTGGACCCCGGCCGCGCACCGGACCTGGCCGCCCGCCAGTTCGCCTCGGGCGTCGTGCAGTGGCGCGAACGCAGTATCACGCTGCTGGATGAGGGCCTGCTGCTGCAGGCCATGGCAAGGAGCCTGGCATGACCCCGGATCAGATGCGCGATGCGTCCCTGCTGGAGCTGTTCCGGCTGGAGGCGGAAGCCCAGACCCAGGTGCTCAACGCCGGGCTGCTGGTGCTCGAACGCAATCCAGCCCAGGCCGACCAGTTGGAAGCCTGCATGCGTGCGGCCCACTCCCTGAAGGGCGCGGCGAGGATCGTCGGGCTGGATGCCGGGGTACGGATCGCCCACGTGATGGAAGACCTGCTGGAGGCCGCCCGCCAGGGCCATGTGCGCCTGCAGCCAGACAATATCGACGCGCTGTTGCAGGGTTCCGACCTGCTGCTGCGCGTCGGCGCTGAGGCCGGTTGGTCGGAGAGTGCCGGGCGCGAGGCCATCGAAGCGCTGATTACCCGGTTGCAGGGGCGGTCCGTGGAGGAGTCGCCGCCGACCCAGCAACTCATCGAGCCGGTCATTCCGCCAGCACGGGTTCCCGAACCCTCGCCGCCGCCTCCTCCAGCGGAGCCTGTGCAGCGTGAGGCGGAGACACCCGCTCCCGCCGAAACGGCCAGCGAGGCCCGCGACCGCGTGCTGCGGGTCAGCGCCGAGCGCCTCGATCACCTGCTGGATATCTCCAGCAAATCACTGGTGGAGTTCCAGCGCATCAAGCCGCTGAACGACGCCCTGCATCGCCTCAAACGCCTTCAGGCCAGCGCCAGCCGGGCGCTGGACGTGGCCCGCGAATCGGTGCTGGACGGCTCCCTGGACCCGCAGGCCCAGGCCATGCTGGGCGAGGCGCGGCAACTGCTTGGCGAATGCCAGCAAATGCTCGCCGGCTACATGACCGATTTCGACGAGTTCGGTTGGCAGGGCGGCCAGCGCGCCCAGTTGCTCTACGACGCTGCCCTGGCTTCGCGCATGCGGCCCTTCGCCGATGTGCTGGCGGGGCAGGCGCGGATGGTCCGTGACCTTGGCCGCTCCCTGGGCAAACCGATGCGGCTGGACGTGAGTGGCGAAACCACCCAGGTCGATCGCGACGTACTGGAGCGCCTGGAAGCGCCCCTGACGCACCTGCTGCGCAATGCGGTCGACCACGGCATCGAGAGTCCGCAGGTACGCCTGCGCCTGGGCAAGCCGGAGGAGGGCGTGATTCGCCTGCATGCCCGTCACCACGCCGGGATGCTCCTGCTGGAGCTGGCAGACGATGGCGCCGGGGTCGACCTGGAGCGCCTGCGCGACGCGGTGGTCGCGCGTCAATTCGCCAACCTCGAAACCGCGATGCGAATGACCGAGGAGGAGCTGCTGGCTTTCCTCTTCCTGCCGGGCTTCAGCATGCGCGACCAGGTCACCGAAGTGTCCGGGCGCGGCGTCGGCCTGGACGCGGTGCAGCACATGGTGCGCCAGTTGCGTGGCAGCGTGCGCATGGAGCAGCGCAGCGGACAGGGCGCCACCTTCCATATCGAAGTGCCGCTGACCCTGTCGGTGGTGCGCAGCCTGGTGGTGGAGGTGGGTGGCGAGGCCTACGCCTTCCCGCTGGCCCATATCGAACGCATGACCCGGCTGCAGCATGAGGACATCGTCCAGCTCGAAGGCCGCCAGCATTTCTGGCACGAGGGCCGGCACGTGGGGCTGGTTTCGGCCAGCCAGATCCTCCAGTGCAGCGAAGGCAAGCGCGACGAGCACGGCATCCCGGTGGTGCTGATCCGTGAGCGCGACACCTGCTATGGCGTGGCCGTGGAACGCTTCCTCGGCGAGCGCACGCTGGTGGTGATGCCGCTGGACCCGCGACTGGGCAAGGTCCAGGACCTGTCCGCCGGGGCGTTGCTGGATGATGGCCGGCCGGTGCTGATCCTCGACGTCGAGGACCTGCTGAAGTCCGTCGGCAAGCTGCTCGGCAGCGGCCGCCTGGAGCGGGTCGACCGCAGCGGGCGCCAGGGCGCGGGGGCCCAGCGCAAGCGGGTGCTGGTGGTGGACGACTCCCTCACCGTGCGCGAGCTGGAACGCAAGCTGCTGGCGGGGCGCGGCTACGACGTGGCCGTGGCGGTGGATGGCATGGACGGCTGGAACGCCCTGCGTTCCGAGCATTTCGACCTGCTCATCACCGATATCGACATGCCGCGCATGGATGGCATCGAGCTGGTCACCCTGGTGCGTCGCGACAATCGCCTGCAGTCCCTGCCGGTGATGGTGGTGTCCTACAAGGATCGTGAAGAGGACCGTCGTCGCGGCCTGGATGCCGGCGCCGACTATTATCTGGCCAAGGCCAGCTTCCACGACGAAGCGTTGCTGGATGCGGTGGTCATGCTGATCGGGGAGGCGCAAGGGTGAGGATAGGGATAGTCAACGACATGCCCCTGGCGGTGGAAGCGCTGCGCCGGGCCCTTGCCCTGGAGCCGGCGCACCAGATCGCCTGGGTCGCAGTCAACGGCGCCGAAGCGGTGGAATGCTGCAGCCGGGACGTGCCGGACGTCGTGCTGATGGACCTGCTGATGCCGGTGATGGATGGGGTCGAGGCGACCCGCCAGATCATGGCCCGCAGCCCCTGCGCCATCCTCATCGTCACCGTGGATATCGAACAGAATGTGCACCGGGTGTTCGAAGCCATGGGCTACGGAGCCCTGGATGCAGTGAACACCCCGGGACTTGGTAGCGGCCAGGCCCAGGAAGCCGCGCAGTTGCTGCGCAAGATCCAGAACATCAGCTGGCTGATGGGGCAGCGCGATATCCGTGGCCGTGGCGCCGCCGAGCCCATAGCCCAGTACCGTGGCGGTCAACGCCTGGTCGCGATCGGCGCCTCCGCCGGCGGCCCGGCGTCCCTGGCGCAACTGCTCAAGCAGTTGCCGGCGGAATTCTCGGCCTCCGTGGTGCTGGTCCAGCACGTGGACGAGGTCTTCGCCGCCGGCATGGCCGACTGGCTGGCCAGTGAATCCAGGCTCCCCGTCCGCCTCGCGCGGGAGGGTGAGCCGCCGCAGCCGGGCACCGTTCTCCTGGCCGGCACCAACAATCACCTGCGGCTGCTGAAGAATGGCACCTTGGCCTATACCGCCGAGCCCACCAGCCATGTATACCGTCCATCCATCGACGTCTTCTTCGACAGCCTGGTGGAGCACTGGAAGGGCGAGGCCATTGGCGTACTGCTCACCGGCATGGGCCGTGATGGCGCGGAAGGTCTCAAGCGCATGCGCGACAAGGGGTTCCTGACCATCGCCCAGGACCAGGCCAGTTGCGCCGTCTATGGCATGCCCAAGGCTGCCGCGGCCATCGGCGCGGCGGTGGAAATACTCGCCCTGGAGCGCATCGCGCCCCGGCTGGTCGAGGCGATCGGTTGAATTCGAAGCATCAAGCTAGGCCTGACGGGCCCGGAGAGTCATATGCAATACCCACATCGCAGTCAGATGGATGAGGCCTCCCCAGGCGGTAGCGGGGTGATGGTCCTCCTGGTGGACGACCAGGCGATGATCGGCGAGGCCGTGCGCCGCGCGCTGGTCGGCGAGCCGGGCATCGACTTCCATTTCTGCGCCGATCCCCTGCAGGCCATCGCCACGGCCCAGCAGATCAAGCCGACGGTGATCCTGCTCGACCTGGTGATGCCCGGCGTCGATGGCCTCAGCCTGCTGGCCGAATTCCGTGGCGTGCCGGCCCTGCGCGATGTGCCGATCATCGTCCTGTCGACCAAGGAAGAGCCCACCGTGAAGAGCGCGGCCTTTGCCGCCGGGGCCAACGATTACCTGGTCAAGCTGCCCGACGCCATCGAGCTGGTGGCGCGTATCCGCTACCACTCCCGCTCCTTCGTCACCCTGCTGCAGCGCGACGAGGCCTACCGCGCCCTGCGGGAAAGCCAGCAGCAGTTGCTGGAAACCAACCTGGTGCTGCAGCGGCTGATGAACTCCGACGGCCTCACGGGCCTGTCCAACCGCCGCCACTTCGACGAGTACCTGGACATGGAGTGGCGCCGCGCGCTGCGTGAGCAGAGCGAGCTGTCGCTGATGATGATCGACGTCGACCACTTCAAGGCCTTCAACGACAACTTCGGCCATGTGGCCGGCGACGATGCCCTGCGCCGGGTCGCCGAAGCGATCCGCGCATGCTGCAGCCGCGCCACGGACATGGCCGCGCGCTACGGCGGCGAAGAGTTCTCCATGGTCCTGCCGGGCACCGCCGCCGGCGGCGCGCGCCTGCTGGCGGAGAAGGTGCGGCGCACGGTGGAGGCCCTGGGCATCCACCACGACATGCCGGCACCGGGTTCGGTGCTGAGCGTCAGCATTGGCGTCGCCACGCTGACGCCGAAGACCGGCCAGGCTTCCCTGGTGCTGGTGGACATGGCCGACCAGGGGCTGTACCAGGCCAAGAACAACGGCCGCAACCAGGTGGGCATGGTGGTAGCCGACGCCAGGCCCTGACGGGGGAGGCGACGCCGGGCGGGCCCGTGCGTCGCCGGATCGGCGCAATTCGCGGCCGGCATGCTGCCGGCATTCCGTGACTCGGGTATACTCGCCGGCTTTTCCGAAAGTTTTGCCAGCGAGAGCTTCCAGCCATGGAAATCAACCCGATCCTGAACAGCATCAAGGACCTCTCCGATCGCACCCTCTCTATTCGGGGGTATCTTTGACTACGATCAGAAGCATGATCGTCTCGTCGAAGTAAACCGCGAACTCGAAGACCCCAGCGTCTGGAACAATCCCGAATACGCCCAGAATCTCGGCCGTGAACGCGCCCAACTGGCGCAGATCGTCGAGACCCTCGATGACCTCACCGGCGGCCTGTCCGATTCCCGCGACCTGCTGGACATGGCGGTCGAAGAGGACGACGAAAGCGCGGTCAACGACGTCGCCACCGAAGTCGAGCGCCTGCGCGAGATCCTCGAGAAGCTGGAATTCCGCCGCATGTTCAGCGGCGAGATGGACATGAACAACGCCTACCTGGACATCCAGGCCGGCTCCGGCGGCACCGAAGCCCAGGACTGGGCCAACATGCTGCTGCGCATGTACCTGCGCTGGGCCGACAAGCGCGGCTTCGACGCCACCATCATCGAACTGTCCGCAGGCGAAGTCGCCGGCATCAAGGGCGCCACCGTGCATATCAAGGGCGAGTACGCCTTCGGTTGGCTGCGCACCGAGATCGGCGTGCACCGCCTGGTGCGCAAGAGCCCGTTCGACTCCGGCAACCGTCGCCACACCTCGTTCACCGCGGTGTTCGTCTCGCCGGAAATCGATGACAACATCGAGATCGAAATCAACCCGGCCGACCTGCGCATCGACACCTACCGCTCCTCCGGCGCGGGCGGTCAGCACGTGAACACCACCGACTCCGCGGTGCGTATCACCCACGTGCCGACCAACACCGTGGTGGCGTGCCAGAACGAACGCTCCCAGCACGCCAACAAGGACACCGCCATGAAAATGCTGCGGGCCAAGTTGTACGAGCAGGAGATGCAGAAACGCACCGCCGCCTCCCAGGCCCTGGAAGACTCCAAATCCGATATCGGCTGGGGCCACCAGATTCGCTCCTACGTACTCGACCAGTCGCGGATCAAGGACCTGCGCACCGGCGTAGAGCGCAGCGACTGCGACAAGGTGCTGGACGGCGATCTGGACGAATACCTCGAGGCCAGCCTCAAACAAGGGCTCTGACGCGGAGCCGATTTTGTAGGAGCGAGGGGGACGCCCAGTTCTTGCTCGCGTCGAAGAGCTTCGCGAGCAAGCTCGCTCCTACGGTTACCTTCTTTTGAAATTGACGCCAGGCAGATAGACGACCATGAGCGACCAACAACTCGACCAGCACGAACTGCAACAGGAAGAAAACAAGCTGATCGCCCAGCGCAAGGAAAAACTTGCCGCCGTGCGCGAAGCCAAGGCCATCGCCTTCCCCAATGACTTCCGCC
Source organism: Pseudomonas sp. BN515 (assembly GCF_029873155.1). Classification (NCBI taxonomy): domain Bacteria; kingdom Pseudomonadati; phylum Pseudomonadota; class Gammaproteobacteria; order Pseudomonadales; family Pseudomonadaceae; genus Pseudomonas; species Pseudomonas sp. BN515. The sequence continues at coordinate 41,270 of NZ_SSOH01000028.1, forward strand.
GCGCCGACTATTTCGCGGACCTGCAGAAACAGTATGCCGACAAGACCAAGGAAGAGCTGGAAGCCGCAGCCATCCCGGTCAAGGTCGCCGGTCGCATCATGCTCAACCGCGGCTCCTTCATCGTCCTGCAGGACAGCAGCGGCCGCCTGCAGGCATACGTGAACCGCAAGACCCTGCCGGAAGAGACCCTGGCCGAGATCAAGACCTGGGACCTGGGCGACATCATCGGCGCCGAAGGCACCCTGGCCCGTTCCGGCAAGGGCGACCTGTACGTCGAAATGACCAGCGTGCGCCTGCTGACCAAGTCCCTGCGCCCGCTGCCGGACAAGCACCACGGCCTGACCGACACCGAGCAGCGCTACCGCCAGCGCTACGTCGACCTGATCGTCAATGAGGAAACCCGCCACACCTTCCGCGTGCGTTCCCAGGTCATCGCCCACATCCGCCGCTTCCTGTCCGACCGGGGTTTCCTCGAAGTGGAAACCCCGATGCTGCAGACCATCCCCGGCGGCGCCGCGGCCAAGCCGTTCGCCACCCACCACAACGCCCTGGACATGGCCATGTTCCTGCGTATCGCGCCGGAGCTGTATCTCAAGCGCCTGGTGGTCGGTGGCTTCGAGAAGGTCTTCGAGATCAACCGCAACTTCCGTAACGAAGGCGTCTCGACCCGGCACAACCCCGAGTTCACCATGCTCGAGTTCTACCAGGCCTACGCCGACTACGAAGACAACATGGACCTGACCGAGGAGCTGTTCCGCGAGCTGGCCCAGGCCGTGCTCGGCAGCACCGACGTGCCTTACGGCGACAAGGTCTTCCACTTCGGCGAGCCGTTCGCCCGCCTGTCCGTGTTCGACGCCATCCTCAAGTACAACCCGGAGATCAGCGCCGCTGACCTCAAGGATGTCGACAAGGCCCGCGAGATCGCCAAGAAAGCCGGTGCCAAGGTCCTCGGCCACGAAGGCCTGGGCAAGCTGCAGGTGATGATTTTCGAGGAACTGGTGGAGCACAAGCTGGAGCAGCCGCACTTCATCACCCAATACCCCTTCGAAGTCTCCCCGCTGGCGCGCCGCAACGACCAGGACCCGAGCGTCACCGACCGCTTCGAGCTGTTCATCGGTGGCCGCGAGATCGCCAACGCCTACTCCGAGCTGAACGACGCCGAGGACCAGGCCGAACGCTTCATGCTGCAGGTCAAGGAGAAGGATGCCGGTGACGACGAGGCGATGCACTACGACGCCGACTTCGTCAACGCGCTCGAATACGGCATGCCGCCCACCGCTGGTGAAGGCATCGGTATCGATCGTCTTGTGATGTTGCTGACCAATTCGCCGTCTATTCGTGACGTCATCCTGTTCCCGCACATGCGCCCGCAGGCTTGACCCTGGAGTAACAAGAAAAACCGCCTTCGGGCGGTTTTTTCTTGGCTGGCGTCCGGCACGCGAACCTTTTGCCCCCGGTGCTGCTCCTACAAGGCGCTCGTCAGGGTCGACAGAGCCACAATCTCGCCAGATCCCGCATTGATTAGCCGGATAAATGGTCAACACTTCACTTTGAGTGAGTTCGGAGGGTTTCCTGTCTTGAACCAGTCGTCGCGCAGTGACAGTGCCGCCCGCGTAGCCAGCGCGGTCGCCGAAAGCGTGAAATACCAGGGTCGAAAGGCCAGTCGCCAGGGCAGCGAGCAGCGGCGCCAGGCGATTCTCGATGCCGCCATGCGCATCATCGTCCGCGACGGCGTGAGGGCGGTGCGCCATCGGGCCGTTGCCGCAGAGGCTCAGGTGCCGCTCTCGGCCACCACCTATTACTTCAAGGACATCAATGACCTGATCACCGACACCTTCGCCCAGTTCGTGGAGCGCAGTTCGGCGGTGATGGCGGCTTTCTGGGCCAACGTGGAGGATGACCTTCAGGCCATGGCCGCGGCGCTCACTCGCGACGGCGACTCGCGTCGTGCGATGACCGACCAGATCGTCGAACTGGCCATCCAGTACGTGCGCAGCCAACTCGAAGAGAACCGCGACCAGCTCCTGGCCGAGCATGCCTTCCGCCAGGAAGCGTTGCTCAATGCGGGGCTTCGTAATCTGGCTGACGCACATCGCAAGATACTCTCGCAGGGCGCGGAGCATTTCTTCCAGGTATTGGGCTCGGCCGAACCCACCGAAGACGCCAAGGTGTTGACGGCTGTCATTCTGCGGATGGAATATCAGGGCCTTCTCGATGGGGTGGAAAACCTCGACATCGACGAGATGCGAGCCGTCCTGAAACGCTACCTGTATCTGGTGATGGGACTCTAGGCGCGTAGATCAAACCCCGCGGTAGCGGGGTTTTTCGTTATCACAAGGAGAGCGAGATGAACGTCTGGCGTGCCGTGGTTGCCCTGTCATTTCTGCTGTTGGGCGGCTGCCTGGTCACCTTCAAGGATCCCATCCCGGCCAACGAGCCGGCCCCCATTCCCCTTCTCGGGGATTGGACCCGCAAGGATGAGTGGGGCGAGCGTCAGTACCTGGAGATCAGCCGCGCTGGCTCCAACCTGTACAAGGCACGCAGCTTCGACGGCAGCAAGGACAACCTGGAAGGCATGGAGGAGTTCGGCTTCACCGTTGCCCACCATGGCCGCCGCTGGTACCTCTCCGCTGGCGTACCGAAGAAGTTCGGCGCCAATTTCGCCATCGCCGGTTTCGAACTGACCACCGACAACGAGCTGGTGGTCTACAACCTGGATGTCGAGCGCATCGAGCAGGAAATGCAGGAAGGCAAGTTCCAGGGCCAGCCCGTGGAAATGCCGGATGGCGACGGCGTGCTCATCACCAGCCCGCTGGACGTCGTCTTCGGCTGGCTGGATGACCCGGCCAACTCCGACGTCTTCGTTGAAGTGGCGCGCTACCAGCGCGCTGCCGAGGAGTAAGCCGCCGATGTCCCGTCGCAAGCTGCCCGACGACTACCAGAAAACCATTCGCGCGCTGTCCGACCGCATCGTCCAGGCACAGACGCCGATCCGCGTGCTGGATGCCGTGAAATGGGACGACGGCGTCCGTCAGGGCTTCCTCAAGCACAAGGGCAAGTCCATGCCCGCGGTGGACCGCGCCTACTACGAGAGCCGTCCGCTGGCCTTCGACTCGACGGAAAAGAAGCTGGAATTCCAGAACATCGAGCGCGACATCACCCGCCACCTGGGCCAGTTCAACCCGGTGGGCCAGATCATGCGACGCATGTGCAAGGAATACCGCATGGTGATCCGCATGCTCGAAGCGCGTGGCACTGCGGATTTCGGCCTGATTTCCCAGGAACTCTACGGCGCCGCCTCCGATGCCTTCCACGCCGGCGACCCGACCCTGGCCGACCTCGGCCTGATGCTCTCGGACTACCTGAACAACATCGCTGATCGCGGCGACCTCAAGGACGAGGCCAAGACCCTCACCGCCAAGGACGCTGTGGACCTGTTGCAGAGCCGGCTGGGGCCGGTATTCGGCGATGACACCATCCGCGTGTTCGAGTCCGACGGCATCGTCGCCGACGCCGCGGCGGGTGCCGACTACATCAAGATCCGCGCCGACGCGATGTTCAACGAGCGTGATGTGCGCGCCCTGGAAGTCCACGAGGGGCTGGTGCACGTGGGCACCACCCTGAACGGCCAGAACCAGCCGATTTGCACCTTCCTCTCCAAGGGCCCGCCGTCCTCCACCGTGACCCAGGAAGGTCTGGCGATCCTGATGGAAGTGATCGCCTTCGCCTCCTATCCAACGCGCCTGCGCCGGCTGACCAACCGCACCCGCGCCATCCACATGGCGGAGGAGGGCGCCGATTTCCTCGACGTCTACCACTTCTATCGCGAGCAGGGTTACAGCACGGAAGAAAGCTACGGCAGCGCCAGCCGCGCATTCCGTGGTTCATTGCCGGGCGGCTTGCCCTTCACCAAGGACCTGTCCTACCTGAAGGGCTTCATCCTGATCTACAACTACATCCAGCTCGCGGTGCGCAAAGGCAAGTTGGAACAGATCCCGCTGCTGTTCTGCGGCAAGACCACCCTGGAAGACACCCGCACCCTGCGCCAACTGGTGGACGAAGGGCTGGTGGTGCCGCCGAAGTACCTGCCGCCACAGTTCCGCGACCTCAACGCACTGTCGGCCTGGATGTGCTTCTCCAACTTCCTCAACCACTTGAGCCTGGAGCGCATCGAGGCGGATTACGCGAATATCCTCTGATGGTTGCCTGGGACGATTCGAATGGCCGGAATTGAAGAGTGAAGCTGATCCGGTAGGGTGCGCCGTGCGCACCAGCGGTTTGACGGGGTACCGAGGCAGATACGGGGGGCGGTGCGCACAGTGTTCAGCCGGGGGACATAGGTAACGGGTGTCGGGAGACATAGGTAACGCATTTACGCTTACGGGATCCGTCGAATGAGGAGTTCGAGCGATGCCGTGGCAGGAGTGCACCACCATGTCGATTCGGCGTGAATTTGTGTGGTTGGCCGAACAGCCGCAGAGCAATGTCCGCGAGCTGTGCCGACGCTATGGCATCAG